>JBGSKP010000464.1:0-9193 GCA_041741175.1 Thiocapsa sp.
CACCCGCAGCAGGGTGCGGCAGGGCAGGCCGATGATGGAATAACGCCCCCACTTCTCCCCGCCCTGCACGGATTCGAGCAGATAGGAGTAAGGCCCCTCGGCGAGCTTGAGATAGACGCTGAGCGGCGTGTCGAGGTCGGCAAGGACCTCGCGCAGGATCGGAATACGGTTGTGGCCCTGGTCGGCCAGGGCGCGAAAGGCAGCGGGGGTCATCGGAGTCTCCGAGCAATGGGATTTAAGGCAGGTCGGAACGCAGTCTCAACCTCGCCATCGCCACCCGGTCATCGCTCGCATCGTCCGAAGCCTCATGTTTCGATCATCAACATCGCGACCCCAAACGCCAGCCGCAGTCATCACACACATCAACAGCCGTAGGATGGGTAGATCGCAGCTAAACCCATCCTCACCGCGCCGACGTCACGGAACGGCAGCCCGGAGACGTTGTGGTTTGGAGGATGGGTTTCGCGCCGCTCTACCCATCCTACGCGGCCAGAAATTGCTTGAGCTCGACCATGGAATCGATGACCGCGTCCGGCTTGGCCTCGCGGATGTCTTGTCCGTGGTTGTAGCCGTAACTCATGCAGATGATCCCGAAGCCCGCGGCACGCGCCGCTTTCACGTCGCTCACCGAGTCGCCGATCATGAGCGCCTCTGCAGGCTCGACACCGAAGTGTTGCGCAGCATGCAGCAAGGGCATGGGATCCGGCTTCTTTTTCGGTAGCGTATCACCACTGAGCACAAGGCCGAAATTGTCGCGGATTCCGAGATCTCGCAACAGCGGCTCGGTGAACTGAGCGGCCTTGTTGGTCACGCAACCGAGCTGGTAACCCGCGCCCTTCATTAAGGCGATGCCCTCGATCACGCCCGGATAGAGCACCGAGCGCTTGGAGGTGTTCTCCGCATAGAGCTCCAGAAAGATCGGGAGCGCCGCCTCGAAATCCGCCTCGTCCGGCTCGCCGTCGAGCTGACCGATCAGCGCCCGGCGCACCAGACGCTCGACCCCGTTCCCGACCCAATTACGCACGGCCGCTTCCCCGTGGGGCGGACGACCGATCCGCTCCATCATGGCGTCGACACAAAAGGTCAAATCCGGGACGCTGTCCACCAGCGTGCCGTCCACATCGATCAGGATCATCTTCGGTCGCAGCATGCGGTCACAGCTCCAAGGTCAACAAAACACTCTGACAAGCCATTTAAGCCTTTCAACACCTAAACCGCGTCAACTCAAAGCTCAACGGGAAGCTCGGCCACATCGACCAAACTCCCGCCCAATTGAAAGCCCCGGACGCGGTTTAGCGCGCCATCTGCTCCCGCATCTCCCGAATAATGCTGTCGTAGCGATGCGGATCGCTGTCGCGGCCCTTGCCGAAGATCCCGGAGCCGGAGACGAAGGTATCCGCGCCTGCCGCCTTGATCTCGCCGATGTTGTCCGCCTTCACGCCGCCGTCGACCTCGAGCCGAATGTCGAACCCGGACGCATCGATCATCTTGCGCGCCGCGCGCAGCTTGTCCATCGTCGCCGGGATGAAGCTCTGCCCGCCGAAGCCAGGGTTCACCGACATCAGCAGGATCATGTCGATCTTGTCCATCACATAGTCGAGATAGCTCAGCGATGTGGCGGGGTTGAAGACCAGACCGGCCTTGCAGCCTTCGTTGCGGATCAACTGCAGCGTGCGGTCGATGTGCTCGCTCGCCTCCGGATGGAAGGTGATATAGGTCGCGCCGGCGGCGGCAAAGTCCGGGATGATCCGATCGACCGGCTTCACCATCAGGTGCACGTCGATCGGTGCGGTCACGCCATGCTTGCGCAGCGCCTCGCAAACCAGCGGGCCGATGGTCAGGTTCGGCACGTAATGGTTGTCCATCACGTCGAAATGCACGATGTCCGCGCCGGCGGCGAGGACATTGTCAACCTCCTCGCCGAGCCGTGCGAAATCCGCCGAGAGGATGGACGGTGCGATCAAATCAGGCGTCATGCTGTTGTCCCCTAAGATCTCGCTCACCGCGGCACACGCGCCTCGGCCCGGATCGGTTTGCTGTTGGAAGTGCGGGACTCTAACCGAAGCGGCCCGGATTTTCACCGGTCCGAACGGGATTTCAGTCCAGCGCCGGTGTCTCAGGCTGCCCGTGCCTCGGAGATGATCTCGTAAGCGCGACGAATCTCCTGCGTCTTCTGCGAGGCCATCCGCAGCGCCTCTTCCGGAAGTCCACGCGACATCAGCTTATCCGGGTGGTTTTGGCTCATCAGACGCCGGTAAGCCTTCTTAACCTCGGCATCGCTCGCCTTGGGCTCCACACCCAGGGTGGCATAGGCCGTGGCAAGAGGGGGTGGCTTGGCGACCCGCGAGAAGCCGCCACCCCCGGCGCCCCCCGTCGCCCCGGCGCGAAGACGCTGTTGCAGCAGGAGGAGATTTTCGAGCTGCCGAAAGGCAAACGTCGAGACATGCAGACCCTGCCTGATGGTCTCAAGCGCACGCCGCTGCTCCGACGACGGCGGACCATCCACATAGGCTGTCAGCAGTTGCACCTCCAGAAAGAGATGAATCAGGGTCCCCTGGCCGGTGCTGACTTTACGCAGCGAATCAAGACTCGCGATCAGATCGAAGTCCGATGACTTGCCTTGATTGAAGAGGTCGATCGCCGCGCGTCGCTGTGGCTGCGCCAGTGACATTCGATCCATCACGGACCGCGCCAGGGCAATCTCCGCCTCGCTGACGCGACCGTCGGCCTTAGCCACATAGCCCATGACCGAGAAAATCGTCGCGAAGAAACGCGATTGGATCCGTGCCCGCTGTGCGCCCGTCAAGACCGGCCGCGCTTTGCCGCCGATCCAACCCCGATCGACACCCTGCCCCAAGGCCGCGCCGAACACGGCACCGACCGGCCCCCCGACGACCATTCCGATTGCCCCGCCGACGGCGGTTCCAAACCACCCCATGTCAAAAAACCCCGTTATTTACCATTGATATACTGCTCGTCGCTGAACGAGTACACCCACTGCGGCTTAAACGCGACCAATACAGCCAGGATCCATCCGTTCAGGAACGCCTCGGGCATGAACATCAAAGGAAAGAAGGGTAGCACCGTTTCACTGAGATCCGCGAAGCTGTATGCACCGCTGACTACCAGCAACCAGGCCGCCAGATAGCCGGTCAGCACGCCGACCAGACCAGCGGTCAAGAAGCCGTTCACCAGAACGTACACGAAAAACTGTTTCGGCAGATACCACCGAATCAGAATCAGGGCGATCTGCGTGAGAGTGGCCGGCACCACACCGACCAGGACGGCATTCATCGCAAATCCATCCCAACCCGTCCCTGCATTCAGGGTGACGCCCAGCAGCACCAAGGCCGCCCCGATCACGGCAAGCGACCAGCCGAACATCAGGGTCAGCGCCGTGACCCCGAGCAGATGAAACGACAGCCCCGCCTGCACCTGAACGTCCATGTGCCAGAGCACCAGCAGGGCGACAACCGCACCGAGGAAGACGTTCAACTGCTCCATGTCGCGAAACTTTCGCCAGGGCGTCAACCGCAAGGCCAGCAGCAGGATCATGGCAGAGAGCAGGTTGACGACCCAAAGCAGGGCCGGTGAGAACAGCGTGCCGTCGATCGTCATGTCGTGCCTGTCGGAGGTGGCGTGGTCGCGGTGACCTTATTTTTACGAAAATAGGTAGATTTTCGAGGGGATCAACTGTGTGCCTTCGATTCAGGGCTTCGCGGAGGGCAGCTTTGCGGGATAGGAGTCGTGGTTCGGCGTTGGCGAGCAAGTAGAGATGCGAGTTGGGCGGCTAGGATCGGCGCCGGAATGATGATCTAGAAGGAGCGGCCCTAGGAGCCTGTCCAACTTAGGTTTTGAACGCGCTTTCACGCGAATTTAAGCGGTTTCGAACAAGTCGAAGCCGCCGAAATCCGCGCAGCGCACCGACTTTGGTCATTCAGTGACCGGTTTTCGGGGATGTCTCAACCGAAATCCCATAAGTCGGACAGCCTCCTAGGGCAGTGAGCGGGCTCTTTAAGGAGGAGAGCGACGGCACGTCTTCGGATGGGAAGGCTAGCCCGCGGCAGGTTCGACTCTTCCCGAAAAATCCCATGCTATATTCGACGCACGTGTCACGGAGAACGCGAGATTAGTGGACGCGACGACGAAAGCGGGAACCGAGCTGCCTGAAGCGACCAAAATCGTTCGAGGCGTTAGGTTTTTTTGGCCCGATTTTCTGGGTACAACCTTTTTGGCTCGACGACAGCTTGAGGCGGGGATTCTGACCTGTCGGTGACGAGGCCGTCGTCCGGTACTGGCGGTTAGTCGCCTTGGGCATCGGTGCCGCCCGCCCTTCGGTGGAGCTGAAAGGCCAGAGCGTTTTTGGGGTCAGGAACGTTCGTCGAACCAATGCGGGTGTTGGTCAAACCCAAGCGGCCGTTGCAGGAGATCCCGAAACGGCAGCTTCGTGCGCTGCAGAACCCCCTTGGAGACTATGCCCGCTACCGGAATCAGACCGCGCGCTTACCGAGGCATACTGCACGGGCTCCTGCAGCATGCAGGCACTGGCGGAGCAATTCGGCGTCAGCTGCGGGACCGTGAGTCGGGCGGCGCGAAACAAGAGAAACAACGATCAGGCATCCATTGAGCCGAATGTGACATGTGCGACCTGGCCATGGGCTTTGACCCTGGGCTTCTCTTTATCCCTGTGGTACGAACAAATGGAACGTGAAATTGCAGAATTTGCGTATGACCTCCAGGCAGGATTGTCATCCCTGCAAGTGACCGAGTTCGACGACCTCCAGACAATTGGGATGGCAGCCACTCTGGCTATCCATATCAAAGGTCTTGGCGAGATCGATTATGAAGTCTTCCGCAAAGTTTCGGATCACTTCATGGGGATACCTTCCGGTCGGAGCCGAATGGCACTAATGTAACAATAGGGGTGGAGTAGGCTCGCGCCTCCCCTCCCTCATCAGTAGGGTCGGGAACTGGCGCGCCGACGGTAGGGTCCGGTGGGTCCTTCAGCACTTTCGCGCTGGCCCTCAGTCCGGCTCCCATGATCACGTTTCCAGCCCCCGCCACGTCAAACCCGGCGTGCCGTTTTCCGGCACCGGGTTTTCCTGCCGACTTCACATTCAGGGTTATGAGACCGCTTGCACCGGGAGCGCTTTCGGCGCACGCAGGCCGATTCGGTACCCGTCGTAGAGCCCGAGCCCCTCGTACAGCCACGTCCTAATCCACCTCTTCCAGCCAAAGCCCTGACGCTGACGCGCGCGCATCAAATGGCGCCGAATCGTCTTCTCCACCCAATCTTGGACATATCCGAAACAGCGACTGGAGTGCCCCACCCGAAAGTAGCCTACCTACCCCCTTAGGATCGGATTGATCAGCGCGATCACCCGATCGGTCGGCTGCGAGCGGCAGCGGCGGAACACGTCCTTGAGGCGTTGTAGGATCGCGGTGCGCCCCTTCATCCGTGGCGTGTAAGGCGCGCCCCAGACCCCGCGCCGAGTCTTGGCCCGGCGGAAGTCAAAGCCCGGGAAGCTGAATGTACCTCCCTGACTCACGTCCAGTCGTCGTGTCTTGTCGTGATTGAGTTACACATCAAGCTTGGCCACCTCCTCGATCAAGCGTCGCCAAGCTGCGACCTCGAGCCAGTTCCGCCGGCGATACCCATCGACCAAAATCACCAGGTCATCGGCGTAACGGGCATACTCGATATAGGTATAGCGTCCGTTGCGCGTGACCTCCTCGGCCCGATCCAGCATCCGGTCGACCTCGTCGAGGTAGAGGTTACTGAGCAGGGGTCCAACTGCAAGTCTCGATTCAGGTCCGTGGCTAGCGGTTACCGGGCAGGCTTCGCACCTGCAAGATAACGCGGCCTTGCCAGGCCGCAACAAATGGTGACCCTGCGGCTTCCACCGTTATCGCTGTCCGGGGTTCCATCCTCAAACGAACGCGACGAGTCCGCGCTCAGGGAGCGATGGTCGCGACCCGATTTCGCCCTCTGCGTTTGGCCTCGTAGAGGGCTGCATCCGAGGCACGTATCAGATCGGCCGGCGACGCGACGGAGGCATGGTCGGACGATGCGACGCCCAAGCTCACCGTCACGCGCTCGGCGATGGGGGAGGCCGCATGCGGCAGGTCCAGGTCCCAGACGGCCTTGCGGATCCGCTCTGCGACCTGCTCTGCGCCGAGCAAGCTCGTCTGCGGGAGAACGAAGGCGAATTCCTCTCCGCCGATGCGGGCGGCGGCGTCACCCGGTCGCTGCAGGGCTGCGGCCATGGCCTGTGCAACGCTGATCAGGCAGCGGTCTCCGGCCGGATGTCCGTATCGGTCGTTGTACGCCTTGAAGAGGTCGACGTCGGCTGAAATGACCGCAAGGGTACTGCCTGCTCGATCGGCCCGTTTCCATTCGCTTGCGAGATGCTCTTCGAAGAGGCGCCGATTGCCGATTCGTGTGAGCTCGTCGATACGCAACATCTCTTGAAGAGCCGAGCCTTCGGCCATCGAGGACGCGAGCTTCAACCGCATGTCGGTGGCCTCTCGGAACAATCGCCTCACACGAGCCGACGAGGACAGCATCGCGATGCCGAACACCAGGATCATCAGTCCCATGATCAAGTGCACTCGGTCGCCGACCAGAGCCATGCTGAGTGTCATGGGCAGCACGATGGGGATCGCAAAACACGGATAGGCTCGATCCAGCGGAGACAGCAGCGGCACACCTCCTGCAACCATTCCGCCCAGAACGAAGGCAAGAAAAACCTGATGCGTAAAGGAGCTCGGGTGAAACAGGAAGATTCCCGCTCCTCCCCATACCAACCCCGCCGCGCACGCACCCGTGACGAAGTTGCGCCTCCAGACGGCATCTTCGGCGCGTGCCCGACGCTGCGGATCCGAAAATCCGCGCAGGGTCCGGAGCCGAAATGCGGTCACCGAAACAAGACAGACCAGCCAGATGAGCAGAGTCGCGTTCTCGATACCTCCCCAAAGCACGCCGGTGAGGAGTAGAGCGTTGATCAAGCTCACCACCAAGGCGATCCGGAGCTGTCGATAGGCTTGCTCGGTCAGTGCGGAGAGCATTGCGTCCTTTCCGGACTCGACGGGATCAGGGTCTGCCGATACCAATCAGGACCTCCTCCAACTCGAATTCGGTGGTTCGAGACACCGTCGTGCGGGGGATCTCGCGCACCCCAGGCGGTCGAGATCATACCCTCGGGCCAGTCCTCGGAGGAGTTGCGCTTCATCCATCATCGACGTCAAGGATCAACCTGATTAGAAAGGAACTTCAGCCAGCACCACCGAGCATCGCGACACGGTCCCAGTTGACGAATTTCCGGGGCTGGTTTAGGGCATGTTCGGTCCACTGTGAACCTTTGGGGCGCCTCGTTGGCCGCATACCAGCTGAAAAGACGGCTGGCTGAAACATCCTTCTAATCAGGAGGATCAATGCGTCGTGCAGGGCATCGGTGCCTTCGGCGCGCTCATCGAACCTGGCCCGTTTCCCTATCAGCCGCTCTCCGCATAGGCCCGCCCGAGCTTGGCCTGCGCACGGCACCCTACACTAACATCGACCGTGCGGAGGGTGCCGTATCGTTGTGAGCCGCGAGCCGAGTGGCTCGCGGCTTGTCCCCTCCCCTACCCTCGCGAAAGCCGATACTCCCGGAGCAGACTCAGGAATTCAGTAACCGCGATGGTGTTGACGGCCTAACCACCACCTCCATCGCGGGCGGCGCAATCCGGGCGCGGCAAATTCCGCCAACGCCCGAGAACTGCCCCCTATTGGGCGATCTTGTCGCTGGCCCCTTCCTTTGCCTCTTCGATCTTATCTGCTGCCTTGTCGCCCGCCTGCTCGATCTTATCGCCCGCTCGTTCGGCGGCGCGATCGATATTTTCCCCAGCCCTCTCGGCGGGGCCTTCCTGTTCACAGCCGACCGCGCCGAACATGACTGCAATGGACGTGGCGATCGGAAGCACTATGGTGGAAATACGCATCTTTAATTCTCCGTTCGTTTAGAGTCGGCCCAACAGGACCAGGATGAGCAGAATGAGGACCACGAGCCCGATGATCCCGCTGGGCGCGTAACCCCACGACCGGCTATGCGGCCAAGTCGGGATGACACCCACAAGGATTAGAATCAGAACGATGAGTAGTATGGTACCGAGTGACATTGTCGTTCCCCTGTTCCGAACATTTCAAGAGCCCAGACTGAGAGGACATGCGGATTCATGGCCAACGGCTACTGTTGCGCCACATGCATCAGCCCGAGTACCCCGATCACGATCAAATAGACGGCGACGAAGTAGTTGAGGAACCTGGGGACCAGTAGAATCAGTATGCCTACCAGAAGCGCAAGTAGCGGCTGGATGACAATAGAACTTAAACCTAAACTCATAGGACACCTCATTAAGTTTGGTTGCCCCATGCCGAAACACTCACCAGACACTCATGCCTCGGCATGAAAAACAGCGATCGCGCGCCGCGGAATCAGGGACGCTCAACGACGGGCAGTCTGCCGAGCCTTCACCACGGCGGATTCTTATAGACCCTTTAGCGACACAGGGGATTCACGCTGAACCCCTGCCGACTCGCCTCCCTGTTTGATGCGTTCCTTGGGACACTTATAAGTCTATAGGGATTCTCCGGAGTGTTATGTGCGTTGGCGTACACAACAACGCTGATGCGATTAAAGCCGAAGAAAGACCCGTTAGAATACCCTTCATACAGCGTATTGAAATGTTCAGACTGCCACGCAGTCAGACGCAAGCCGGTCCGGAGCAGCCCGCCTCCGGCTAAAATAATACAGCGCCTATGTACGTTGCCGCACTAAGCAGGTTCAGTTTTTGATGTAGGGTAAAAGGTGTCGCGATGGAAACCCTTAATCCACGCGCGGGTCATGACTAAGGTAGTGAAGACTCAACTCCAGATCAGGATGTCATCATGAACAAAGATCAAGTCAAAGGCCGCTACGAAGAAGCGAAAGGTAAAGTCAAGGAAGTCGCCGGCAACGTAACCGGAGACAAGGAACTGGAAATCGAAGGCAATATCCAGAAGAACCTCGGCAAAGCCCAGGCCGGTTTCGGCGACGTCAAAGAGGACGTCAAAGAGGACATTAAGAAGGGCAGCTAAGACGCACCCTGCCGAGCGGTGCGGCGACCGTCGGGTTACGCTTCGCTGACCCGACTTACTGCATCGAACCGGGCTGAG
>JBGSKP010000465.1:0-4090 GCA_041741175.1 Thiocapsa sp.
AGCTCGTTGGCGAAGACGCCGCTGGCGCGGCGCGCCCAGGACTCGGCCGGCAGCACGAAGAGGCGGTGCTGCGCGCTCTGGAACGCCGGTTTGACCCCGCGTGCGCGCGCCATGTCATCGTCGTAGCCATCGCGCAGGGTCGCGAATGTGGCCTCTTCGGCGATAAAGGCGAGTGGATCGGCGTAAGGCTGCATCCGGCGAAACAGTGCATCGGGCGCGAACAGCAGGTCGTCCACCGTCTCGCCGTAGCCGTTGTAGTTCAGATAGATCCCCAAATCTCTGAGCAGGCCGAGCTGTGCGTCCGATAACCCCAGTGGCTCGGCCGCCCGCAGCGCGGCCTCGTCGAAATTGTCCCCGAAGGTGCCGACCACCGCCCAGGCGCGTTGTGCGCCGTTCAGGAAGTCATCGACCAGCAGGCTGGTGCCCTTGTCCGGCAGGGTCTCGATGTGGACGTCCAAATTGGGATGCGAAGGAATCTCTCCGGCGAAATGATGATCGAAATAGCGAATTCGCGCGCCCTGCCCCAAGATGCGCTCAACGGCGGAGCGGTTCTTGTCGAACGAGATATCAAGCACGGTGAGAGTGTCGCCCGCGACGGCTTCGACCCGCTCCAGCAGGGCGATGTCGCGCTTCACACCGGTCACAAGCCTGCTGTCGATCGGCTCGGCCAGGCGCAGTTGCTGGAGGGCGCACAGACCGTCGGCATCGCCGTTGAAGACGTCGTAGTGAATCATTTTAAGGAACCGGAACGGGCAAATGAGTGGTGGCGGGATTATCCCCCGACAGCCTGATCTGATCCAAATCCGCGTGTTCTCAGGCCGCCGGCATTGCTCGGGTCGACCGCGATCGGTAGACTTTGGGATCCATTTCGAATCTTTTCGAGCGGACGGATCGCATCACAGCCGCTTGGCCGGTTCACACCGCCCCTTGGCTGCGCCCTCCCACCCCGCCCCGTCAACCCATCCCAACCCGGAATCATTATGGCCGTCGAGCAAACCCTGTCGATCATCAAACCCAATGCCGTGGCAAAAAATGCCATCGGCGCCATCCTGAGCCGTTTCGAGGCCGCAGGGCTACAGATCGTCGCCGCCCGGATGCTCCACATGAGTAAAGAGCAGGCGTCGGCCTTCTACGGGATTCACCAGGACAAGCCCTTCTTCGGCGAGCTAGTGGACTTCATGACATCCGGCCCGGTCATGGTTCAGGTGCTGGAGGGCAAGGATGCCGTGGCGAAAAACCGTGACATCATGGGCGCAACCAACCCGGCGAACGCCGCACCGGGCACCATCCGTGCCGATTTTGCGGACTCCTTTACGGAAAACGCCGCGCACGGCTCCGATGCACCCGAGACCGCCGCGACCGAGATCGCCTTCTTCTTCCCGGAAGGCGTTTGCAAGCGCACTCGCTAAGGCATCTCCCGAGCAAGTCCGTGCCCGGTACCGCGCGCAAGCCCAACCTCCTCGATCTGGATCTCGCCGATTGCGAGAGGCTGGTGCTTGGGCTCGGTTTCAAGGCGTTTCACGGGCGCAGCCTGTTCAAGTGGATCCACAAGCACGGCGTGGTCGACTATGACGCCATGACGGATCTATCCAAGGCGCTGCGTGACGCCTTGCGCGAAACAGCCGAGATCCGGCTGCCGCGCATTATTTACGATCAGCCCTCCGCTGACGGGACGATCAAGTGGATCATGGAGCTCGAAGATGGTCAGCGCATCGAGACCGTCTTCATCCCGGAAGAGCGCCGCACGACCATCTGCGTCTCCTCGCAGGTCGGGTGCGCGCTCAACTGCTCCTTCTGCGCAACCGCCACACAGGGGTTTAACCGCAACCTGACGGTCGGGGAGATCACCGCTCAGATCTGGCACGCCACCCGGCAGATCGGCACTGCGCCATCTAACGTCGTCATGATGGGCATGGGCGAACCGTTAGCCAACTTCGATGCGGTCGTCAAGGCGATGGACATCATGCAGGACGACTTCGCCTACATGATCGCCAAGACGCGCCTGACCCTAAGCACATCCGGTATCGTCCCGAACATTTATCGGCTGCGCGAGGTCAGCGATGTCTCGCTGGCCGTCTCGCTGCATGCGCCCAACGACGCACTGCGCGATCAACTGGTTCCGATCAATCGCAAGTACCCGCTCGCCGAGCTGCTGCCGGCCTGCAAGGCTTACGTCGGCACGGATAAGCGCCGCCGCATCACCTGGGAATATGTGATGCTCGACGGCGTCAACGACAGTATGGCGCACGCCAAACAGGTGATCCGGTTGCTCGAGGGCATCCCGTCGAAGGTCAATCTGATCCCCTTCAATCCGTTCCCCGGCAACCAATACAGCACCTCGCCGCCCGAGCGCATCGAGGCGTTCCGGGCGCGGCTCGCCGGTGCTGGCATCTTCACCATGACCCGCAAGACGCGCGGCGACGAGATCGCCGCCGCCTGTGGTCAGCTCGTCGGTCGCGTCGAGGATCGCTCCGGCCGGATCGGGCGCGTGCCGATCGATGTCCGGGTTGAGACCAGGGCGACCAACGTCGCGAAGGGGAGCATCGCTCAATCATGACGAGCCGTTTCGCCAATCGCATTGCCGGGCGCATCGCCGGCCTTGTCGTCATGATACCGACCGCACTTTGCCTCGGCCTCGCCGGCTGCGCGAGCAAACCCGCAACGCAAGCCGACGACCCGCTCGGACTCGACCCGCAGACCAGCCCGGCCGCGCTCTACGTCGAGATGGCCGAGGAGTACTACAATCGCGGCCAGGCCGAGATCGCCTTTCGTCGCGCCCAACAGGCCATCGAGGCCGACAAGAACTATGCGAAGGCACATGCCTGGCTCGCCTTCATGTATGAAGAAATGGGCAAGCCCGACCTTGCGGCGACACACTATGGGCGTGCGGTAAACCTCGCGCCGAAGAACGCCGACATCCTGTACGCGGCGGGCGCTTATTTGTGCCGCCAAAAGCAGTATGACGAGGCCGAAGGCTACTTCAAAAGGGCGTTGGACAACCCGCTTTACACGACGCCCTGGATCGCCATGAGCGTCGCGGGCGATTGCGCGGTCAGTGCGGGCAACCCGACGCAAGCGGAGCGTTATTATCGCGATGCGATCGCCGCCAACCCGTCGTTCGGGCCGGCACTGGTCAAACTTGCCGAGATCGAAATGAAGCGCGGCAACGCCGCGGGCGCGAAGGCCTATCTCGATCGCTACTTTCAGCCCTCCACCATACGCACACCGGCAATCGCCCAGATCGCGCTCGGCATCGCCGTTCAGGCGGAGAGTCAGCTCGGCAATCGGACCAAAGCCGCCGAGTACGAGAAGGTCCTGAAAAACAACTTTCCCGATGTACCCGAGACCGGCAAGCTGTAGGGATTTAAAGAGTGACAAATCAAATACTCACAACCGACGCATCCGAACAGAACGTAGTGGAGTTCGGCGATAGCCCTGGAAGACGCCTGCGCGTACAACGCCAATCGCGCGGCATGACCGTCGAGCGCATCGCCTCGCAGCTCCACCTCAAACCCGAAATCATCGAGGCGCTGGAGCAGGATCATTTCGATCTCCTGCCCGACCCCGTGTTCGTGATGGGCTACATGCGCAACTACGCGCGCACGCTCGGGCTCGATCCAGCGCCGCTGATTGCCGCGTATCAGAGCCAGGTGGGACATCCCAAGATCAAGGCGGCACCGGCGCATTCGATTCAATCCGCAGGTCCCGATTCGGGTGGTGGCCGCCTGCTGGTGCGCCTGATCAGCCTGGCGTTGGTGGCCGCAGTGGTCGCCATGGTCGCGCTCTGGTGGAAGGATATGCCCGAACAATCGTCGGAGTTTGCTCCGGACCTGAGCTGGGAATCACCTGAATCCGCCATGGCGCCGCTTGAATCGGGCGATGCCGGCGAGGCGTTCGACGCAGCCGCGCTGCAGCAGCCAACCGGGGCAGACGCGGACGTCCGGCGCACCGACCCGCTCGATCCTTCGCAGAGCGCGGGCTCATCGACGCCCCTGATCGCGGTCATGCCTGGTGCCGGCAATGACGACGGTTCGTCCTCGTTAGCCTCTGCAACGATGGAGCCTGCACGCGAGCCGACGCTCGCACCGGC
>JBGSKP010000466.1:0-1529 GCA_041741175.1 Thiocapsa sp.
ACTGGATACCGGTCTGGTCGGCGCCATTGAGCTGCGGCTTCGCGCAGACGGAAGCATCGCCGGCCCCTGGGCCTGGCGTGAACGCGCGGGGCGGTTCTGGACGCATCGCCCCGTAGGCTGGCCGCCGCACTGAGATCGTCAAAGACGGCGTAATCCAGGCGATCCCCGGCGTGTGTGGTTAAACTAGCGGCTTTGCCCCTGGAGACGATCGACTCATGGCGAAGTATCAGGTCTACGGCATCGGCAACGCGCTGGTGGATATGGAATACGAGGTGGAACCCACGGATCTGGGTATCCTCGGGATCGACAAGGGTGTCATGACCCTGGTCGACGAGGCCCAGCAAGCGGCGATCATGGCGCATCTCAAGCACCACCAGCCGCAGCGCGGGTCCGGGGGGTCGGCCGCGAACTCGGTCATCGCCTTCAGTCAGCTCGGCGGCAAGGCGTTTTACTCCTGCAAGGTGGCCGACGACGAGCTGGGTCACTTCTACATGGACGATCTGATCCGCGGCGGTGTGGACACCAACAACCACACGCGCAAGGACGAGGGGCACACGGGTCGTTGCGTCGTCCTGGTCACACCCGACAGCGATCGGACCATGTGTACCTTTCTCGGGGTCAGCGGCGCCCTGTCGGCCAATGAGCTGGTCGAAGACGCCTTGCGCGATTCGGAATGGTTCTACACCGAGGGCTATCTGGTGACCTCCGATGCCGCCCGCGAAGCGTCCATCGCCGCCAAGCGGATCGCCGATGCGGCCGGTGTGAAGAGCGCCATCTCCTTGTCCGATCCGAACATGGTCAAGTTCTTCAAGGCCGGTCTGCTCGAGATGATCGGCTCGGGCGTGGATCTGCTGTTCGCCAACGAATTCGAGGCCATGGGCATGGCCGGCAGCGACGACCTGACTGTCGCGGTGGACTATCTCAAAACCATCAGCCGAACCTTTGCGATCACCCGCGGGCCGGAGGGTGCTTTGATCTGGGATGGCGAGCGTCTGCTCGACGTTGCGCCGGTGAAGGTCAAGGCGGTGGATACGGTCGGAGCGGGCGACATGTTTGCCGGCGCCTTCCTGTTCGGGCTCAGCCAGGGATGGGATTTTGCCCGATCCGCCAATCTCGCCTCGGCCGCCGCGGCGAAGCTGGTCACCAGCCTCGGGCCGCGGATCTCGGTGCAGGAGACGCAAGCGATTCTCAAGCGTTTCGACAGCTGAAGTTCGAGCGCCCGCCGATGACGACCCTTCTTGCGATCGATACCTCGGGCGATGCCTGCTCGGCGGCGCTGCTGCGCGACGGACGGATCGAGCAGGTGCTCGAGACCGCCCCGCGCCGGCATGGCGAGCTGATCCTGGGCATGATGCAGCAGTTGTTGGAGCGTGCCGGCATTGGATTGTCCGACCTGAACGCGATCGCCTTCGCGCGTGGTCCGGGATCCTTCACCGGCGTGCGGATTGCGGTTGCCGTTGCACAGGGTGCGGCCTTCGGCGCCAGTCTGCCGCTGGTGCCGGTCTCGACCCTGGCGGCCATCGCCCAGG
>JBGSKP010000467.1:0-5073 GCA_041741175.1 Thiocapsa sp.
CCGCGAGATCGAGCGCGCCCATCTGGAAAACCTGCGTGCGCGTCTGGCCGAGCAACAGTTGATGCATGGGATGCGCGAGGCGCTCGCTGCGGCCATCTACCAGATCCAGGTGCCGCTCAACGTGATCAATGCCGCGGCGGCCATGGTGCGCGGGGGTGCGGGCAGTGTCGACATGCTCGCCGGGATGCTCGATCAGATCAGCGTTTCGGGCGCCAAGGCGCTGGCGACACTCACCTCGGCCTTGCCCGAAGAGCAGCGCGAGGCTGGTGTGATGGTCAACGTCAACGAGCTGCTGCGCCAGGTCCTGGAGCTTGAAACCGATCGGCTGCTGGCGACCGGGATCGTGGTCGACTGGCGTCCGGCGCATGTGCTACCGGAGCTGCCGGGCCATAAAAACCAGCTGCGTGCACTCTTCAAGCATCTGCTCGACAATGCCATCCAGGCGCTCTGCGAATCCAATCGTGCACAGCGCGAGCTGCGTCTGACAACCCGCCGGGTGGACGATGCCGTGGAGGTGGAGATCGAGGACAATGGCCGGGGTGTTCCGGTCGAAGAGCGTTATCGGGTGTTTGAGCCCTTTTATATCGGTTGGCGCAACCGACGGGGGCGCGCCGGCATGGGGCTCGCGCTCAGTCAGGAGATCGTCAATGCCCACGGCGGTACGATCGAGGTCGATCCGGCCATGGTCGATGGCTGCCGCATTCGCCTGTCGCTCACTGCTGCCCCAACCGACGATTGACCCGGTCCGAACCCCTCATGACTGCCGAATTCCCGATCTCCGGTGACGCCGAGCAGGCGCTCCGGCTGGACCTGCTGGAATCCCAGCTGGGCGCGCTCTTTGAAGTGAGCAGTGTGCTCAGTCGCTCGCTCGATCTGCGGCAAACCCTGCGTGAAGTGCTGCGTGTCCTGCACGTGCACGGGCGTCTACGTCACGGGATGGTCAGTCTGGTGAACGAGGACAGCGGAGAGCTGCTGATCAACGCGCTCCATACCGAGCATCAAAACCCGGACGAGACCATCGCCTATCAGCCCGGCGAGGGCGTCGTCGGGAGCATCCTCTCGCGCAACCAGCCCTGGATCCTTCCGCGTCTCGGGGATGAGCCGCGTTTTCTCGATCGACTCGGGCTCTACGACCCGCAGCTTCCCTTCATCGGCGTGCCGATTCGACTCGGAGACGGCGGCGCCATCGGCGTTTTCGCCGCGCAGCCGCCAGTGGCCGATGGTCTGCTTGAAGAGCGGGCGCGTTTTCTGGAGATGGTCGCCAATCTGATCGGCCAGGCGGTACGTCTGGCGCGTTCGGTGGAGGCCGAGCAGCAGGCGCTGCGCGAGGAGCGCGATAAGCTCCGGCGCGAGGTCAAGGGCACGCATGGCTTCGATAGCATCATCGGTCACACGGACACCATGCGGTTGGTTTTCGATCAGGTCCGCCAGGTCGCCAAGTGGAACACCACCGTGCTGGTCCGTGGCGAGTCAGGCACCGGTAAGGAGCTGATTGCCAACGCTATTCATTACAACTCACCGCGTGCTCGCGCCACCTTCGTCAAGCTTAACTGCGCCGCCCTGCCGGACAACCTGCTGGAGTCGGAGCTGTTCGGGCACGAGAAAGGCGCCTTCACCGGTGCCATCAGTCTGCGCAAAGGGCGTTTCGAGCAGGCCGACGGCGGCACCCTGTTTCTCGACGAGATCGGCGAGATCAGCCCGGCATTCCAGGCCAAGCTGCTGCGTGTCCTGCAGGAGGGCGAGTTCGAACGGGTCGGCGGCGGTCGCACGCTCAAGGTCGATGTGCGGGTGATCGCGGCGACTAATCGCGACTTGGAGGCCGAGGTGCGTGCCGGCGAATTTCGCGAGGATCTCTATTACCGTCTCAATGTGATGCCGATCCGCATGCCGGCGCTGCGCGAGCGCATTGAGGACATCCCCGATCTGGCCCGTTTCCTGGTCGACAAGGTGGCCCGCAGACAGGGACGTGAGCTCTCGATCACCGACAGCGCACTGCGTATCCTGATGCGGCACGACTGGCCGGGCAACGTCCGCGAGCTTGAAAACTGCATGGAGCGCGCGGCCGTGATGAGCGAGCAGGGCACCATCGATCGCGACGTGATCGAGCTCACCGGACTGAATGTCGCGGCCCTGGCGACCGAGCCGCTCGCGGCCGGTCCGTCCGCGTCCACGCTCTCCAAGGCAGCGACGGTTGATTTCAACGATCCCGATCTGGACGAGCGCGAGCGCGTGATCGCCGCCCTGGAAGAGGCCGGTTGGGTCCAGGCCAAAGCCGCGCGACTGCTCAACATGACGCCCCGCCAGATTGCGTATCGGATCCAGACGCTGAACATCAGGATGCGACAGTTCTGAGCGCCTGAGCGCCTGAGCGCCTGAGCGTTGGCGATGATCGCCGGCTGGGCCTAGACTTGCAGCATTCTCGGCCTGTTGCCTGCTCAAGGAGCAACGAACCAGCGTCTGAACAAGCTTCCGATCGGGATTCAGACCTTGTGATCGAAATCAAGCGTCAGCGCAGTCCAGCCCCGCGCGAGGGGGCGCCCGGAGACGACGCTGTCGAACTCTCCATCCAGGCCGGCGATAACGCCGCGCTGGAACAGATCCGCAAGCGCGACTACAGCGCCAAATATCGCGGCTTGCCGAACCAGGGTCTGTTCAAGGTCGGACTGGTGTTCGACAGCCGGGCCCGCAACCTGGTCAAGGCGGATTGGTTAGCGGTGAGCGGTTAGCGCGGTACCAGAGTCTGGCTCAACACCCCGGTTTTACGGGTGGCAGGATCACCGCTTTTCGCCTATCTTCCGGGCTACGGCGTGCAGTTAGTTGTGGCTTCCCCGCGCCGGGACGGGTGCCGCTCAGGCGAGTTCGGCGTCCGTCTCTACGTCGCTACCGAATTTGAGACGCCGCTATGATGATGCCGGTTGCTCTGCCTCGTCACCCCATCCGCATTGGTGCGGCCATCATCCTCGCCATGCTGAATGGCGCGATCCTAGCCGAGACGAACTTTCCTACGCGCGATTATTTGACGGGCAACTGGGGCGGGTTGCGCGATCGCTGGAATGACGCCGGTTTTGCCTTCAACCTGAACTACACGGCCGAGCCGATGTTCAACATCGACGGCGGTGAAGTCCTCGGTGGGACATACGCGGATAACATCGCGCTCGATGTCTTCATGGATCTGGAGCAGATGCTGGGTGTCCCGAACACCAGTCTGCTCGTGAAGCTCTCCCAACGCGACGGTGAGAGCGTGTCATCGCGCTTCGTCGCCCCCTCCGAGGGCGGCAACACCTTCACGGTGCAGGAGCTGTACGGCGGTCAGAACTTCAAGCTGGCGAATGTCCAGTTCAATACCCTGCTGTTGGACGACCGGCTTAACCTCGCCTACGGCCGACTAATTGCGAACGATGACTTTCTGCGCTCAGACCTCTACTGTCAGTTCGTCAACAACTCCTTCTGCGGCAGCCCCAAGGCGGTCTTTCTGCAGAACCCGTTCACCTTCACGGCCTATCCGCTTGCGACCTGGGGTGCGCGGGCGCGCTACGACACCCCGGCGCGCGTCTGGACCCTGCAGGCGGCTATCTACGACGGCGATCCGGAGCTGAAGGATGGCAACCCGGCGAGCAAGAGTCACAACCTGCATGGTCTGTCCTGGGGGCTCGGCGACAACGGTGTGACCCTGGCCGGTGAGATCCACTATCACGTCAATCGCGACTCGGATCAGGCGCTGCCCGGCGTGTACAAGATCGGCGGTTTCTACCTGACCGGCGATTACCAGGATCTCAGCGCGCTGGACAATGCGACGCTCCAGGGCAACGGCATGCTCTGGCTGCTGGCCGATCAGATGCTCTACCGGGTGTCGCCCGGCAGCCCCCAAGGGCTGTCTGCCTTCGGCGCACTGGTCTTCAGTCTCACCGATGAAGCCAATCAGATGTCGAGCTATTTCAATGTCGGCCTGGTCTACGAAGGCTTGTTCAAGGCGCGTCCGCGTGACCGCACCGGACTGGGCATCACAACCGGCTGGTACAGCGATGCCTGGAACGACGGGCTGGTCCTGGCCGGACTGCCCGAGCGCAGTTACGAGGCCGCGATCGAACTCAATCACCTCTTCGCGCTGCCGTACGGCATCGACATCCAGCCGGACATCCAATACATCATCCGGCCGGGCGGCACGGGCGACATCGACAATGCCTTGTTGATCGGTGCCCGCGTGAGCATCAATTTCTGATCTGGTGGACCGCTCCAGCCACCCAATCAGCTCCCACTGAGAGTCCAATCGGGCCCAGCAAGAGGTCAAAGTACATGGCTGTCGTCGAGCTCAAGGCGCCTTTGGACGGCGTCATTCTCCCGCTGGAGCAGGTTCCCGATCCGGTGTTCGCGCAAAAAATGGTCGGGGACGGTCTGTCGATCGACCCGCTGAGTGCGCTCCTGATTGCACCCTGCGCAGGCATCGTGACCCAGGTGCATCGCGCCGGTCATGCCGTGACCCTGACGTCGGACGAGGGCATCGAGGTGATGATGCACATCGGCCTGGATACTGTTTCGCTCAAGGGTGAGGGCTTCACCCCGAAGGTCACGGAGGGCGAGCGGGTCGAGATCGGCGCTGCGCTGATCGCCTTCGACGCCGACTTTCTGGCCACCCATGCCAAGAGCCTGCTCACTCAGGTGGTGATCACCAACGGCGAGCGGGTCGCCGAGCTGACGGCCGCCAGTGGACGGGTGCGTGCCGGACAGGATGTCTGTCTCACGCTGCGTCTGGCCGAGGCCAATGTCCAAACTGGCGCCCAAACCGGTGCCGAAGCGGCGCTGGCCGAGAGCCATCGGGTGGTGTCGGATGCCATCCTGATCCCGAACCCGACTGGCCTGCACGCGCGCCCGGCGGCCGTGCTTGCCAACCTGGCCAAGCGCTTCCAGTCGCGCGTGCTGGTGCAACGCGGTGAGGATCAGGGCAACGCCAAGAGTGTCGTTGCCATCATGGGTCTTGAAATCGGCCACGGCGACAAGGTGCAGCTGATCGCCGAGGGCCCGGATGCCGCGGCGGCCATCGCCGCCCTGGCGCCTGAGCTTGCAGCGGGTTTGGGC
>JBGSKP010000468.1:0-4206 GCA_041741175.1 Thiocapsa sp.
CCGAGGCTGTGCAGCCGAACACGCCGCTCGACGGCATGCCGCTCGGCTGGCCCGCGAAGCCCGAGGACCTGTTCGTCGACGCCGACGGCGGACCGGTGCGCATCGACAAGGCCTTCTCCTGGGAGTATCCGCTCTCGGTCCACGGCCTGATGCACAACGTCATCACCAACGCCTGGCGCGGCGATCCCTACCCGATCGACACCCTGTTCCTCTTCATGGCCAACATGGCGTGGAACTCTTCCATGAACACCAGCGACGTGCGCAAGATGCTGGTGGACAAGGATGTCGAGGGGAAATACAAGATTCCCTTCATCGTCGTCTGCGACACCTTCTCCTCCGAGACCGTCGCCTTCGCCGATCTGGTCCTGCCCGACACCAGCTATCTGGAGCGCCACGACGCGCTCTCGATGCTCGACCGACCGATTTCGGAATTCGACGGCCCGGTGGATGCCGTGCGCATCCCGGTGCTGCCGCCGAAGGGCGAGTGCAAACCCTTCCAGGATGTGCTGATCGAGCTGGGATCGCGCCTGAAGCTGCCGGCCTTCGTCACCGCCGAGGGCGAGCGCAAGTACCGCGACTATCCCGACTTCATCGTCAACTACGAGACTTCGCCCGGCTCGGGCATCGGCTTTTTGGCCGGCTGGCGCGGCAAGGACGGCGATCAGGTGCTCAAGGGCGAGCCCAATCCCAAGCAGTGGGAGATGTATGCCAAGAACGGCTGCGTCTTCCATCACGAGCTGCCGCCCAGTTACCAGTACATGCGCAACTGGAACAAGGGCTATCTGCACTGGGCACGTGCACACGGCATGATCCGTTATGCCGAGCCCATCACCATCCATCTGTATTCCGAGGTCCTGCAGAAGTTCCGCCTGGCCGCGCAGGGCAAGTGGCCCGGACGCCAGCCGCCGGATCGGCTGCGCGAGCGCGTCGAGACCTATTTCGACCCCTTGCCCTTCTTCCATCGCCCATTGGAAGACCAATTAGTCGACACGGTGCGCTATCCCCTGAACGCACTGACCCAGCGCCCGATGGCCATGTATCACAGCTGGGACAGCCAGAACGCCTGGCTGCGTCAGATCCACAGCCACAACTATCTCTTCGTCAATCCGCTCGTCGGCAGGAAGCACGGCTTCGCCGACGGCGACTGGATCTGGGTGGAGTCGACGCTGAGCAAGGTGCGCTGCATGTGTCGCTTCTCCGAGGCGGTCGAGCCGGGTACGGTGTGGACCTGGAACGCGATCGGCAAGGCCAACGGCGCCTGGGGGCTCGGGGGCAACGCGGATGAGTCGCGCAAGGGCTTCCTGCTGAACCATCTGATTGCCGAGGAGCTGCCGCCCAGCGCGGCCGGTGAGCATCTCTCCAACTCCGATCCAGTGACGGGTCAGGCCGCCTGGTTCGATGTGCGGGTGCGGGTCTACAAGGCCGGTCCGGACGAGCCGCGGGTCACTTCGCCGCAGTTCGCCGCCATGCCGCGCCTGCCCGGTCAGGAGAAGCAGCGTGGCAAGTGGCAGGCCTATATGGCCGGCGTATTCGGGAAGAAGTAGCTTCGACCCTCAGCGGTTGGCGCCGCGTTCGAGCGATGAACCTTCATCGCTTGGGCCTGCGAGCCGACGACCGTCCCCGCGGCTGATGGCCGACAACGGAGAGATTTAGACATGACTCAACTCGCCCTGGTAATCGACCTGAACGTCTGCGTCGGTTGCCACGCCTGCGTCACCTCGTGCAAAGAGTGGAACACCTCCGGCTGGGCTGGGCCCATGGTTGACCAGAACCCCTACGACGGCAGCCCGACCGGAACCTTTTTCAATCGCGTACAGACCTTTGAGGTCGGTGTTTTCCCCAATACCGAGACCGTCCATTTTCCGAAGAGCTGTTTGCACTGCGAGGAGCCGCCGTGCGTCCCGGTCTGTCCGACGGGTGCATCGCACAAACGGGCCGACAACGGCATCGTGCTGGTCGATTACGACAAGTGCATCGGCTGCAAATACTGCTCCTGGGCTTGTCCCTACGGTGCCCGCGAGCTCGACGAGCAACAGAAGGTGATGAAGAAATGCACGCTCTGCATCGATCGCATCACCGATGCCACGCTATCGGATCGCGACCGCCAGCCGGCCTGCGTGCTGGCTTGCCCGACCAGTGCTCGGCTCTACGGCGATGTCCATGATCCCGACTCGGAGGTCTCGGTGGCGATCCGCGAGCGCGGCGGCTACCAATTGATGCCTGAATGGGGCACCAAGCCCGCTAACCATTATCTGCCGCGCCAGAAGAACCGGCTGTACATCAGCCCGGACGAGCTGACGCGCGTCGATAACCCATTGCGTAAAGAGGATCTCACCAACTACACCGGCGAGGAGACCTTGGACGACGTGGCCTGGTGATGGGGCGGGCGGGGCGCCCCGGGGCCTTTGCAGTCCGGGTGGCACAGTGCGCCACCTGTTCTGTGGCTCCCTTCACCGGCATCAGGGTCGGTATCAGGCGCTCTGAACGCACCAAGTCCCAGCCATCATCCGTCTGCTATCGCCGTTCGACCGGCCCATCAGGCTGATTCGACAACCGTTTCAGGATATAGGGACACACCCATGCACCCCGCATTCTCCGTGATCTTTCTGACAACACTGCTCGGTGCCGGTCAGGGGCTGTTCCTGGCCATGTTCACCGGTCAACTCTACTCGCTTGCCCAGTTCCTGCCTGCGCAGGAGGACCAGTTCTATGCGCTCGGGAGTCTGGTGGCTCTCGTGTTGCTGGTGGCCGGTCTGGGAGCCTCTTTCTTTCATCTCGGGCGGCCCGAGCGGGCCTGGCGATCCGCGGCGATGTGGCGCACGTCCTGGTTGTCGCGCGAGGTCATCATCCTGCCGATTCTGATGGTTCTGGTGTTTGCCTACGGCGTGACGCACTGGATGGAGTGGACTCAGCCGCTGTTTCGCATCGGCGAGGTGCTCGAGGTCGACGCGACCCTGATCTTCGGCTTTCTCGGCATGCTCGCCTCCTTCGCGCTCTTCGTCTCGACGGCCATGATCTACGCGAGTGTGAAGTTCCTCGAGGAATGGCACTCGACCTTCACCGTGTTCAATTTCACGCTGTTGGGCTTGGCCTCCGGGTTCATGTTGGCGGCAGCCTATTCGGCCTACATCGGCAACCCGCTGTCTCCGTTTTTTGGGACCTGGGCGGTCGTCCTGACCCTGGCCGCACTCGTCTCGCGCGGCGCCCATCTGATGCGCAACACACGGATCAAACACAAGAGCACCCTGCAGACCGCCATTGGCATCCGCCATACGGCGATCGTGCAGAAGGCACAGGGTGCAATGGGCGGCAGCTTCAACACCCGTGAGTTCTTCCACGGTCGCAGTGAATCGACCGTCCGCCTTATCCGCAACAGCTTCCTGATTCTGGTCTTCCCGATCCCGATTCTGCTGATCGTGGCCGCGTATCTGATCGCTTCGACAACCCTGCCCATCCTCGCCTTCGTGATCCAATACATCGGTCTGCTCGCCGAGCGCTGGTATTTCTTCGCCGAGGCCAAACACCCGCAGAACCTCTACTATCAGAGCATCTCTTGACGCTCCACCGAACCGCTTCGACTCGGCCGAAGCGGTTCGGTGTCTGGCCTGATCGCGCATGCGTCAGACAACCGACTTTGGCCCGGCCTCCCCCTCTGACATCCGCGCCCGGTTGACCAACCGTTTGAGAACGTTGCGGCTGGCTCAAACTCTAACCCTGCCTGAGCCTGCCGTCAGGGACGACGCATGGCTAGACCGGCTCCGAGACCGGCTCCGATAACGGGGTGGCATGCGTCCCGTCGGGTTTGATTAAGGTGGTGTCGGCAACATGACTCAAGAAATCCGCATCGGTGTCGGGGGCATGAGCTGCACCTCCTGCGTGACCCGCGTGGAACGGGCCATCGCCCGCCAGCCGGGCGTGCACTCGGCGGAGGTGAATCTGGCGGCCGGGACAGCCATCGTTCGTTTCGACCAGGCGAGTGTCCCGGAACTGCTGGAGGCGGTGCGGGGCGTCGGGTACGACCCGGTCGTCGAGTCGGTCACACTGGGCGTCGGCGGGATGACCTGTGCGTCCTGCGTCGGGCGTGTGGAGCGCATCCTCCGGGGCTTGCCCGGCGTTTTGGACGCGACGGTGAATCTTGCTACCGAGTCGGCAACCATCGCCTATCTGCCGGCGACGGTGAGCCGCGAGCGCATGGCCCAGACGATC
>JBGSKP010000469.1:0-1906 GCA_041741175.1 Thiocapsa sp.
CCGATCACCAGGCGGCAGTCCGCGATCGCCTCGGCGAGATGGGCATGGATGCCGGCGCGTTGCAGCAGATCGTCTGCCCCGCAGGCCCGTGCCAGCGCCTCCGCGTCGGGGAGCTGTTTGGGCGCGACCAGCTCCAGACGCGTCAGGCCCATGGTCTTCATGGCACGCGCCACAGCTCCGATGTTGCCGCTGAGGGACGGTTCGACCAGGATAAAACGGATGCGCGCAAGCGCGGCTGTCGGCTGCTCGGTCATGATGCTATCAGTTCTTCAGAATATCGTGACATTGTCAATCTTTGATCGGTGACGCGCATCGGTTATCTTGCACGCTATGCAACATCCCAGCCTCAATATCGCCATTCGCGCCGCACGCAGTGCCGGCAAACTTCTTCTGCGCTACGTGGATCGCGTCGACACACTTAAAGTCGAGTCCAAAAGCCGCAACGACTTCGTCAGCGACATCGATCGCAGTGCCGAGGCGATCATCATCCAGGAGCTGCGCGCACGCTTTCCGGACCACTCGATTCTGGCCGAAGAGAGCGGGGCGCAGGGGCGCGGGGATTTTCAGTGGATCATCGATCCGCTGGACGGGACCACCAACTATCTGCACGGTTTTCCACAGTTCTCGGTATCGATTGCGCTCAAGCACAAGGGCCAGCTTGAATGCGGCGTGGTCTATGATCCGCTGCGCGAGGAGTTGTACAGCGCCGCCCGTGGCCAGGGCGCACAGTTAAACGATCGTAAGATCCGTGTCGCCACGCGTCCCTCGCTCGAGGGTGCCCTGATCGGGACCGGTTTCCCCTTCCGCGACCAGCGCCATATCGACGCCTATCTGGGGATGTTCAAGGATATGACACTGGCGACCGCCGGCCTGCGTCGACCCGGATCCGCGGCGCTTGATCTGGCCTATGTGGCGGCCGGTCGCACCGATGGTTTCTGGGAGATCGGCCTTTCCGAGTGGGATTGTGCCGCCGGTGCGTTGCTGGTCCTGGAGGCAGGCGGTACCGTCTCGGATCTGAGTGGCGGCAAGAGCTATCTGGACACCGGCAATCTGGTTGCGGGAAATCTCAAGGTCCACCGCGCGATGCTCGACCTACTCGCGCCCCATCTGACCGATCAGTTGAAGGCCTAGGCGCTCGACGGATACAGAGTGTCGGCGAAGGGTCTAGACTTCCCATTGAGTGTATCCAATGGAGGAATCGATCATGTCCGTTTCGCGCAAGCTCGAGTCTTACCTCAAAGAGCACGTCATCCATTACAAGGCGGTACGCCATCCGCATAGCGGGTCGAGTCTGGACACGGCGCAAGCGGCGCATGTCCCGGGAGACCTGCTCGCCAAAGCCGTCGTGGTTCGCCCCGAGGGTCGCTATCTGATGGTGGTGGTGCCTTCGGCCTATCATGTCGATCTGGAACGACTCGAGGGCTATCTCGGCGAGCCGGTGCGGCTGGCGACTGAAGCGGAGCTTGCGCAGCTCTTTCCCGATTGCGAGCCGGGTGCGGTACCGCCGGTCGGTATCGCTTACGAGATCAGGACGCTTGCCGACCGGCGTCTGTTGGGTCTGCCGGAGATCTATTTCGAGTCCGGCGACCACGAGCACCTGATCAAGGTCAGCGGGGAGCAGTATGCGATGCTCATGGAGGGGGCCGAGGAGGTCGACGTCGGTCGGCATATCTGAGCGCTGCGCCCATGCCGGGCGGATTGACGCGACGCGGTCCCCGGATCATGTCGTGCGTCTGACGGCACGCCGATGATGGCAACCCTGGATCTGCTGATGTTGGTCGTTTGGGCCAACGCCGCGCCGCTGTTGGCCCACTTGATTCTGGGTCATCACTGCGGGCGTCCGCTCGACGGCGGGCGCCTGTTGCGGGACGGGCGACCCCTTCTCGGGCGCTCGAAAACCTGGCGC
>JBGSKP010000470.1:0-5721 GCA_041741175.1 Thiocapsa sp.
GCGGCAGGTCAGCCTTCCCGGGAGCCTGGTCAGCTCCTGGAATGGCAACCGATCCCGGCTGAGCAGCTTGCAACGGATCAGCGGTCCGCGCCCGTGCACCCACGCCATCCACTGGCGCTTCGGGTCGCGACGGGGCGAGGAAGCTCGGCAACGGCGGCGTCCGTTCCGCGCTCGCATCCGGCGAGATACGCAATGCCGGTTTGCGATTCACCTGAATCAAGGCGTAGAGCGCCCCAATGAGCAGGGCGCCGATCAGCAGCGCTCGAAACAGAGGCACCATCTTACGCGACCAGGGGCGCAGTGATGTATTAGGACGATCCGACCACCGTGAAAACCCGGTTTCCAGCGCAGGGCCGGTCTGGCGAAAGTACAGGGCCGGATCCGTCTCGGCCGATCCGAATGGATACTCGGGCAGCGTGCCGTCGTAAGCCGCGCGCTCGCTCGGCTCCCCGAGTGTCTGATAGGCCAGATTGATCCGAGTCGCATAAAAGGCGCCTGCTTCCGCACCTAATCCCGTCGAATTCTCGACGCGATCCGGGTGGAACATGCGAATCAGGAGTTGATAGTGATGCCGTATGGCCTCTGCCGAGGCATCGCGATTCAAGCCGAGATGCCGGTAGTAATCGCCTGCCGCGTTCAACAAGACATGCCGGACAAAAAACCGCGCCGCTTCTTCCAGGGTTTGACGGTCGGTCACCAGTCCCGCTGCCGTCTCATCGATCCGGGCAGCCGAGAGCGCCGAGCAAAACTCCGACAACATCGCGTCGAAGCCTTTCGGCAGCGGCCGGTCGACCTCGCTCAAAAGCGGTCGAGCCAGCGGATCACGATAATAGTCGAGCGCAAGCCCAACCAGCGCGGGAACCATCGTTATGCGCCGGAGAGCACGACCCTAAGCCGGACTCTGCTGCGGAAGATTTGTCTTATTGTCCTTGCGCCCGTAGCTGTACATGTAGTCGTAGCTGTAGCCGTAACCATAACCATAGCCCTTACCGGCGCGCCCCACCTTGTCCAGCACGGCGCCCAGCAGATGCGCGTTGGCCTGTCTGAGTCGCTTCACCGCGCCGGCGATATCGCGCCGTCGCGTCGCCTCCGCATCGATGATGAAGATCGTCGCCTTCGACAGGTTGGCAAGGATCAAGGCATCGGCAAGCCCGATGACCGGCGGGCCGTCGATCACCACCATATCGAAACGCTCTGCCGCGACGCTGAGGAGATCCACCATCTTTGCACTCGACAACAGATCGGCCGGGTTCGGGGGCAGCGGTCCGCTGGTGATGGTGAACAGCCGCGTGACCAGCGTCGGCTGCGAGATCTCCAGGGGCTTTGCCGTGCCGGCCAGATAATTGGTCAAGCCGATGGCATTCGGCAGCGAGAAGGCGCGCTGCAAGGAGGGGTTGCGCAGATCACAGTCGATCAGCAGAACCGATGCGCCGGACTGCGCAAAAGCAATGGCTGAACTGATCGCCGTCGTCGTCTTGCCCTCGCCCGGAACAGAGCTGGTGAAGTGTAGAACCTTCGGCGCACCCTCCGCGGTGGAGAACAGCAACTGAGTCCGCAAGGAGCGCACCGCTTCCGCCACCGCACTCTTCGGATCGCGAAACGCGATCAGACCCAGGTCATCCTCGTGCAGACCCGCGTCACGCGGATCCACCTTTGGGATGAGCGTCAGCACCGGAGCGCCGACAAGCCCCTCGGCATCCTCCGCACCCCGCACGCTATCATCCAACGCCTCCAGCAGGAACGCGGCAAGCACGCCGATGAACCCGCCCAGCGCAATGGCGATTGCCAGGTTCAACTTGAGATTCGGCTTGTAGGGCGCCATCGGCACACGCGCCGCATCCACGATCGAGATGTTGTTCTCGCCGATACCGGCGGCGACACCAACCTCTTTGACCCGCTGCAACAGCCCGTCATACAACTCGCGGTTGGTGTCGACTTCGCGCTTGAGGGTCTCGAAATCCGTACTGCGGTCCTGGAGCGCCAGGGCCTCCTCGTTCAGCTCGATGATGCGCTTGGCCAGCTTGGCCTCTTCGAGCGACTTGGCCTCGTAACGGGCCTTGACACCGGCGGCGATGGCCGCCGTCTCGCGGGTAATCTGCTGATCGAGCTCGTCGATCTGCTGTTTCAACTGCCGCATGGAGGGGTAGTTGGGCTTCAAGACCTGAAGCTGATCGCGATAGTCCGCCTCCATGGTGCCGCGCCGCTCTTTGAGATTTTGGATCAGCGTGTTTCCGAGCACGCCAGACAGGTTTTGCCCGCCCTGCCCGACCATCCCAAGATACTCGGACTCGACCTCGATCCTGGCCGCCTCGGCCTGGATCAACTGTGCATTCATCTCGCGCAGCTTATTCAGCGTGATATCCAGCCGCTTGTCGGTGTCGACGATCTCCCGCTCGCGAGCGTAGGCGGTAAACCGCTTCTCGGACTCTTCGAGGGTCGCGCGGGCCTGGGCAAGCTGCTCCTCCAGAAAGCGCTTCGCGAACGAGGAGGCGTCATAGCGCCGCTCAAGATTGAGATTGATAAAGTTGGCCGCGACCGCGTTCGCCACCTCGGCCGCTTCCGAGGGGCTGGGGCTGTCGAAATGAACCCGCACCAGACGCGAATCACGCACCGGCTCCACGGTCAATTCTTCGAGCAGCGCCGCCTCTTCTTCTTCCATTCGCGCCGCCTCCTCGGGATCGAGACCCAGACTTGATTCATCGGTCGTCTTGGCGCCGGACATCGACGCGATCCAAGCCTTCAGGATGGCTGAGAGATTGGAAAAAAAAGAGGATTCGGCGCTGTCCTCGTCCGCGCTCAAGCCAAGCTGATCGATCACCCGCCGCGCCAGGGTATTACTCTTCAGCAGTTCGTACTGAGTGCGGTAGAAATCCATATTCATTCGATAACCCGTAGCCTCCTCCTGGGTCACCTGGCCGAAGTCCACGGCGCGATTACCTTCGGTCTCAATCTGCAGCAACAGCGAGCTGCGATAGATGGGCGTCATTACGAATGTCGCCACGAGCGCCAGAATCGCGGCCAAGGCCACCGTCGAGATGATCAGCCAACGCCGTCGCATCAGCACCGACCAGAGTTCGCGCAGGTCGATCACATCCTCGTCGCGGGCATCCGCCCGCTGCGGAAGCTGTACCGCCACGGCCGGCAAATGCGAGCGCTCAGCCGGCAGCATCGGCTGATGCGGGCCTTCAGGAGCGAGGAACTGATTGGGGCTGGTCATAGATTAACGTCCATCCATTAGAGAGGCCCTTCAGGCCTGTTCAGCGGCGATGATGCTTGTACCCTGTTCCAACAAGTTTTCCATCGAATGATTCAGCGTTCAACCAGCCGCGGATCTGACTGGTGGCCAAAGGCGACGGCGATGGTCGTGGCAGAACCTCCGGCAGCCGGCACCGCCGACATGATCTCGGCGACTGGAACTGTGGTCTGAAGGCCAGCGGGTCCAGCGCATCGCCACCACCCCGGGGCGCCCTGGGAACCGTTGTCGCCGAAGCCGCCGCAGTTTGGCCGCAGTGCATAACGCCCTGACTGGTCAGCGTGACAACAAACGAGTCGATACCTTTATAAGTAAAACGGATTCAGGTTGAAGATTCCGCGAATCGAGCCGGTGACATTCTTGATCAAAACGGCAGTACCCGATTCAGGGACGATGACTCGATCATTGACCGCCAGAAGTGGATCAGCAAGATCCCCACGCTGCACCTTCTTTAGATCCACCACGTAGGCACTGGTCGGTTGCGCGGGCATATTCCGGAAGATCACGACCTCCTCCTGCTCAGCCAGCTCAGTCACCCCCTCGGCCATCGAAATGGCCTGGAGCAGCGTCATCCGACCCGTCATGGGGAACACCCCCGGCTTGTTAACGGCGCCACCAACGGTGACACTCATATTCGCATACTCGGTCACAAGCAGGCTGACCTGCGGATCCTGAAGGTGATCCTGCGCGTAGGCATCGGCGATCTTCCGTCCAGCCTGCTCCGGCGTCAAACCACCGACCAAGATCTGCCCGATCAACGGCAACATGATCCCGCCGGCCTCGTCGACACGCGCCGTCGTCGCCAATTCATCGACCTTAAAGACACTGACCTCGATCACGTCGCCGGGTCCGAGCAGGTAGGTTGCAGGGCGACTCGGGGCGTTCGGCGGAGGACCGTTCACGGCTTGCACCATCATGGCTCCCGGCACGGCGCCGGACGCGGGCACAGCCGCCGCCGGCTGGACCCTGGGCGCATCGACTGCACGGGGCCCGGCATCCGTCATCGGAGCCATCGATGAGCGGGGCGACCCGCTTGAGCACCCGGCGAGCAACAGCAGGCACGCGAGTCCGAACAGCCCGCAAGTCCATCCGCTTCGGCCTCGTCTATTCATAGTCGTCATGATTCCTGATCTCCGAACCGCCTAGCTGACGCTTAGACGCGATGTTTTGGACACAGAATCGCGAATGCGCGATGACTGAGGATTTGGTTGAAGTGATCAGCCGGTGCCGGGGCCAGCACCTGGAATGAGCGCCGGCAGACGGCGGTACGCCACCTGCTCCGCTCGACTGCCGCACGTGACCGAGGTTTCGACCGGAATCCGCCGGGTCCGTGGCGCTGTCGGATCGGCCTGAACGGGTTGACACCTGCCGCCGGTCCTGCGACCTTGAGTCGACTTGAAACGACACGCGGTCTTGGGATCACGTCGGGAGCATCCAGGTAACAGGCTCAAGCATATCGGACATGGGCGCCGGCGCAAAGGAGATTGATTGGTGCGGATACCCTCATGTGATCAACCCAAGCCAAGGACTAGACCATCGTGATTGACCTTCACTGCCACATGCTTCCAGGCATCGACGACGGCTCACCGGATCTGGCGACCTCATTGGAGATGGCCCGCATCGCCGTCGCCGACGGCATCACGACAACCGCCTGCACCCCGCACATCTACCCCGGTCTGTACGAAAATCGGGCGGACGGCATCCGCCGGGCAATCGACGGGTTGCGCGAGGCCCTGGCCCAGGCCGACCTGCCGCTGAATCTGACCGAAGGCGCCGACATCCAAATCGCCCCCGAGATGATCCCGGGACTCCAGCAGGGCACTCACCCCAGGCTCAACGGCACACGCTATTTCCTTCTGGAGCCGCCGCACCACACCGTACCCGTGCGCTTTCAGGAAACGATCCATGACTGTCTCGCGCTCGGATATATTCCGGTCATCACCCATCCCGAGCGGCTCACCTGGCTCGATGACGAACACTACCCATGGTTCGTCGACGCCGCACGAGCGGGCGCCTGGATTCAGGTCACCGCGGGCGCCCTGACCGGACGCTTCGGTCGATCGCCCAAATACTGGGGTGAACGCATGCTCGACGAGGGCCTCGTCCACATCCTGGCAACCGACTCGCACGACCCCCACCATCGCCCGCCCATCCTGTCCGAAGGCCGCGACGCCGCCATCCGCTGGGTCGGCGAAGAGGAAGCCGAACGTCTGGTCACCGAACGAACCCAGGCCATCCTGGACAACCTGGCGCCCTCGGACGTGAAACCGCCGCCCATGCTGGATCCGAATCATCGGCCAAGCCCGAAGCAGCACCCAAAGAAAGGACTCTTCGCCCGCCTCTTCGGCGGTCGCCAACTCGGCGCCGGGTCAAACCCGTAAAGACGCCGGGCGACCCTGCCCGATGGCGGGGTCGGCGCCTCGCTGACTCAGCGCCGTATCCTACCCACGGACAGGGCACGCGGGGGC
>JBGSKP010000471.1:0-2757 GCA_041741175.1 Thiocapsa sp.
ATGACCACCGGGCAGGTGATCCGCGTGGACGCCGGTCTGGCGACGCTTCGCACCACCTGAGCGGTGGGCCTCCCGCAAACGGTGATGATCTGAACGCGGAGGGCCGAGGCCAGGCGGAAGGCAGACAGCGATCAGGCGACGTCGGGCCCGGCGACCGCCGCTGGCTGGTCATTGTGACGCGCCGCAATCCGGCTCCATGTCATCGGCTCAGGGGTGACCGCTGCCGGCAACGGTTCTAACGTAGAGGGTCGACTGCAGGGGATGCGCGGCACGGTCGCCGCGCGGCGTGATCGCCGCAGATTGCGGCGGGCTAGACCGAACACCTCGTTAATAGCATCCTTGGCCGTCTTGCGCGCATCGCGGACGACAATCTGTCGACCTTGAGCGATTTTGGCGGACAACTCGCAGCGGATGCGATGTCCGTGTAGTGGATCGAATTCCTCCTGGATGGTGACACGTGCATCGAGGTCTTCGCCGGGGAACCGGGCCGCCAGCTTTGCCGCTTCGCTTTCGATATGACTGCGGATATCCCGGGCTAAGGCGAGGGTATCCCCGCCGATCTGAATCAGCATACTCTGTCCTGTCTCCGAAGACCCTCGCCGATCGGGCAACCGAGGTCGAGTCGATAGGGCGGGGTCGGTCTGTGGGGTAAGCGTTGCGACTGACAGCATCCCGTAGGTCTCTCCGGATCGGAGGGGATGCGGCGCGATAGTATTGTTTGCGTAGCGATGATGGCGTTCGGCGCCACGAAAAGCAAGACAGGCGCACGGTCGCGTCCCGTTCGAAGCACACCAGGGCCCGCGCCCCCGGCCAAGCGAACAGGTCAATTCAGGCTGAACAGATTCTGTAGAACTTTTTTACAAAGACGGTTTCAAAGAACGCGGGCCTCGAACGAGGCTCATCTGACTCCTTGTCGTGTTGACCCCGCTGCGGCGGGGTCTTTTTATTGGGCGACTCAATTCAATGCCGGAAGGCGACACCATCCACAAGCTCGCGACCTTTCTTTCCCCGGCGTTGGTCGGGCAGCGCCTCACCGCCGTGCGGCTACGTGGGCAGGACATCACCGCGCTGCAGGAACAGCGGATCCAGGCGGTCACGAGCAAGGGAAAACATCTTTTCATCGACCTGGACGGCGAGGCGTCGCTGCGCGTACATCTGGGGATGTATGGCTCATGGCACCGCTACCCCGTCGGGCAACCCTGGGAGAAGCCCGCGCGCCAGGCGACGCTGGTATTGAGCGTCCAGGATCTGCACTACATCTGCTTCAACGCCAAAGAGGCCGAGCTCGTCCAGACCCTGGGATGTCGGATGCGCGATCAGATCGGCCGCCTCGGACCGGATCTCACCCGCGAGACCCCGGCGATCGACGCCCTGCTGGAACGCGCTCGGGACATTCCGAGCGCCGACACCGCCGTGACCGATCTGCTGCTGGATCAGCGCATCGCCAGTGGGATCGGCAACGTCTACAAGTCCGAGGTGCTCTTCCTGGAGCGCTGTGCCCCCCGGACCCGCGTGGGCGATCTCACCGATGACACCCTCGCCGCCCTCTACCGCACGGCGGAACGCCTGCTCAAAAACAACCTCGGCGGCGGTCCCCGCGTCACCCGCACGACCGCCGACGGACGCGGCATTCTCTGGGTCTATGGCCGCGCGCGACGGCCCTGCCTGCGTTGCGGAGCGCTCGTGGAACGCGCCTATCTCGGCCGACACCTGCGCTCCACCTACTGGTGTCCGTCCTGTCAGGCGTGACAGACAAACCATCCCCCGGCAAGACGTCAGAGCGCATGCCTGCGCTTGCGTACATGACCGGGATACCAGCTTGTGAAGGCGGCGCAGACCACCAGGAAGGCCATGTTAAACACCTCGTATTGCCCGTCGGAGAGCAGAAACGACTCCATCTTGCCGAACGCGAGGATGGCGTTCAGGGTGAAGGTCAGCCCCCAGGCCGCGGTCAGGATCTGATTCGTCCGGATGAAGATCGGATCGCTCCAGCGGGCCGGCTCGGTGTGGGCGCGAGCGAACTCCAGGGTGAAGGGTTGGCCGATCGCAAGGGTCGACCAGGCAACCAGGGCCAGGGACCCGTTCGACAGGATGCTCAGGTAGCGGATGGTCCATGCCTCCTCGAACCCCACCACCGCGACGTTGGCCAGCGTGAAGAAGATCAAACCGACCCAAAAGATGGCGCCGCGTTGCAGTCGCGCCAGACCCAGGATCAGGGTCAACACCAGGGCTACGACCAGGCCCAGCTTGAGCCGGAACAGGCTACCGTGCGCGATGGTCAGTAAGGCGAGCCAGGGCGCGAAATTCAGAACCAAACGGAAGAACATCATCGGCGGTAACCTGCGGTTGGGGTGACAGTGAGACGAGCGTCAAGGGTCACGTCATGACGCACCGGCTCAAGGCGATGCGTCGGCCGCAAATTCCACGGACACCTGGTCGATGCGCTCGACCTGTGCGCGCACCGCTTGCGCAATCCCCTCGGCGGCGCGCCCGGCTTCGGCGAGCGTGACCGCGTCCGGGACAATGCGCAGCGCGACAAAGCGATAACTGCCCGCGTTGCGCCCCTTGATCGCCACCAGGCGTCGCACGCCCGGCTGCGCCTGAGCGATATCGCGCACGGCTTGCAGAACATCCGCCTCCAGCGAGGCATCGAGCAGAACGCGCAGACCGTCGCGGATCAGTTCGGCACCGCCCCACACCAGGAAGGCCACCACCACCAGGGCGGCGAGGCTATCCATATGCGGCACGCCGGCCCAC
>JBGSKP010000472.1:0-1975 GCA_041741175.1 Thiocapsa sp.
GGACGGCAACAGAGGATCGCCGACGGCGGTCGGAATCACCTCCACTGCGGGCAACAGCCGATTCCCCGCGTCCAGCAGATCGACACTGGTGTTGATGGTGCGGGTTTTGGGGATCAGAAAGGCAACATCCGAACGGGCCGCGATCTCGGCAAGCCAGTCGCGATCCAGCCGGGCGCTGCCGTAGAGGATCACCTCCAGGTTCCGGGGATCACGCAGCAGGGTCTCGCGCAGGGTCTCCACCACACCGTTCTTCAACCCCAGCAAGAGCAGCAAGGGGGCCAGAATCGCCGCCACAGTCAGCACGAACACCAGCGTGGTGTGCCGATCATGGCGCAGATCCTTCCAGGCCAGGGTCCACACCTCCCGTGCAACACGCCCGACGCGCGAGCGCATCGGGCTAGATCCGTAAAAACCGCGTCCGGAGTCATCCAGCGTACTCAAATCGAACCCTCTGTTGAGCCGATCAACGCGAGCCTCGGCATTGACGCGAGGTGTTGCTCAGGTTACTCGGCCAGTTGTTCTCAGGCTGATCCCCGCCGGATCGGTCATTTTACGCCACCGCTGTTGTCGAGGCTTGCGAGCCACGACGAGGCCCGTCGTGCTGTTCGGTTCGTTTTGCCTTACGGGCAAAACGAAAAACCCAACCTCTGCGACCGCGAGTGCCGGAGTAATGGGCATCAAGCATGAGCTTGGTGTTCCGGTTCGACCGACAGACGCATGCCCACTGTTTTGAGCACGGCAAGCAGCGTTTTCAGTGTCGGGTTGCCCTTGGGTGACAGGGATCGGTACAACGACTCCCGGCTGATGCCGGCCTCGGCCGCCACAGCCCCCAAGCCGCCATGGCTGCGGCCACGGTGCTGAGCGATGGAAACATCTCGGCTCTGAGCAGCCAGGTCGTCGATGACCTTGAATGTCTCCGGCGGCATGCCGTCACGATCATTGTGGACGAATGCCAGGTCGCCATCCGGTCCCCCCGGTGAGGGACGGAGTCATGGAAGTCCCCGCAAGCCTTTTCGATCAGCTGCGCCTTCATGCAGCTCGGGGAGAGACCTCGGCCTCGACGGTTCGGCCCACCGTCCGCTTCGCCACTTCCAGCTCGTGGTTCTTCTGGAGATTCAGCCAAGATTGCGGGGTCGTACCGAAGTAGCGAGCGAGCCGCAGGGCCGTGTCGGCGGTGATTGAGCGGGTGCCGTTCAGGATGGCGGTGACCCGGTTCGGCGGGACATGCAGCGCCTTGGCAAGGGCATTCGCCGATAGGCCGAGGGGCTCCATAAAGTCCTCCCGGAGGATCTCACCAGGGGTGACCGGTGGCATCATGTCCGCGCCGTCGGCCACATCGGAGAAGTCGATCTCGTCCAGGTGCTCTCTTTGAATAGTCACGGGTTTTTTGGTGCGCTCAATGTTGGAAGGTAAGCCCGCCTCAGTGGTAGTCGGTCACCTCGACATCATAGGCGTCATGCCCCTCCCATCGGAAACAGATGCGCCATTGGTCGTTGATGCGAATGCTCCGCTGACCCTCACGGTCGCCGCGAAGCTGCTCCAGGCGATTGGAAGGCGGCACGCGTAGAAAGTCGAGTGTGTCTGCCGCATCCAGGGCTTGCAGCTTGGCGTAGGCACGGCGATGGATGTCCGGCGGAAGACCCCGCACACGTCGGCCCGAGAACAGGGCGGCGGTAACCTTGTCGGCGAAGCTCTTGATCACCTTTCGAGCATAGTACGTGTTACGTTCAGCGTAAAGAAGCTCATCACACTGCCTGCCGCTATTCCGACGACTTTCTGTTTGGTTACTGGCTCAGAAACCCTCGTTGGAGTCCAGTTCACGGCCGCAAGCCGTCGCACGTCAAATCAAGCCGAGTGACTCTTCAACGCGCATTCCGGTCACCCACGATCCTGAGCCCGGGCGCGTGCTTACGACCCAGACCTGCCGCTCCGCGCGTCGTCGCGAGCGACCGTTCTGGACGCATTGCGGTCGCTG
>JBGSKP010000473.1:0-3330 GCA_041741175.1 Thiocapsa sp.
GTCTATGAAAAAGGGATCTCACTGTCCAAGGCAGCCATGAAGGACATCGAGGCGCGCTTGCAGCGAAATCCGGAACTCCCGAAATGGGATATCTTGATCCAACCCGCATGCGCGGTATGAAAGTTCACGGAAATCGCCTAAAGATGTTTGACAACCACTTCTCTCGGGCGGATGTTAAACTCGTCGCGTCACAATCATGAATTTTTTCACTGAACCAGAAAGTTACGAAAAAACCGCTCTATCGGATCTTCAAGGTGCCTGGGAATGCTTCCGGTCGACCCTCATCGGCCAGGCGGGTTTCGATGATTGGGACAGATTGCTGTTTCACGCCAATGAAGCAATGAGTTGGGAGTCGGTTCGCCATCTGGAACGGATGGCGCCACTCGTGGTGCTGATTCGCAACCTCGCCATCCAAAACAATGCCCCGCCGCAAGTCCTCGACGAGATCGAGGAGATCGCTGAAATCCTTGCCGACATCTTGAAAGATCCAGGTTAGGTGTGTCCGGGCGATGTGCACCTCACATCGGCGTCAGGATCAACCCGACAGGCATTGCCTTGCCGGACTATTGTTTTCGTTTCGTGAGTGGACCCCTGCCGTGACACGGTTACATTCAAAACTCGCGATCGCCCTCGCCCTCGCCCTCGCGCACCGCTCGCGCTGGCGCGAGCGGCTTGACCTTCGGCGTCCCGATCGGCCCTGCGTCCGCAATAACCTCGGCCCGCGTCTTGATCGACTTCCCTACCAAACTGTCCAGATCGGCCAGATTCGCCGGACCATCAAGGGCCTCGTCCTCGGCATCGTAATCCTTGAACCACGGCAAGCCGGCGCGCGTGAAATCTGCCATTTGTCTCGGTGAGAAGGGCGCGTCCTCCGTTTGCGCCGGACCGGCCGGTTGCCGCGAGTCCCGCGCCCCGCTTCTCCGCGTCGTGACCGTCAAGGTCTCGAGCGGTGCGTCGAGCACCCCTTCGGTGCTCTTCGGGTTCAGTTGGAGGATCGACACGTGGCCGCAGGTGGGCAGGTGCTGCGCTTCTGCGGATTTCGCCGATCAACTCCGTCACGGGTTTCACTGGATCGGCAAGACCGCAAAACCGCATGGCTGCAGCAACGCGGGGTTGCGCCCCAGCCCGCGCAGCAGCGCTTCCGCCGAGGGGCTGGAAGCCCCTGGCGATCAGCGCATTCCACATCGGCCCCACCGGATCCTCGTCGCGGCCTGCCCCGCGCATGACCTCAAGGTCTTGCAGCAGCTGCGCATCCGGGAGATGATCTCGCGCCAAGGCGAAGCGATCCAAAGTGGCTGCGCGCATCGACATCCCGCCAGCCAAACAAGCTCGGTTCAATGGTCGCCATATGGTCCTCCTTCATAGGATCGTCTCGATCACGAGATGATCCTTTGATACCGCGTCCACTGGAGTAAACAACATCTCCGCGACCGAATGCTGGGTTTGCCTTCCGTGGCTTACTGACAGTGCTAGAGGCTCTCTGGCCGGGACGATTGGGCGACAAGGTCCAGCACTTCCTCTTCGAGAGTGCGCGTTTCTAGCCCCGTTTGGGCGATTCCGGCTCCTGAGAATCGCCCGCAACGCCTTGATCTGTAAGCCACCGGATAAGCCAAAATCCTGATAACTGGAAAGACCTATGCTGTTGTAACTAAAGGACTGTGATGAGGACTCTTAATCCATCGGTCGTAGGTTCGAATCCTACACGACCCATCATATTCGCGACGGTTCCAGGGACGGAATCCATCGGTCGCACAACGTCGGCTTCTCCTCAAATCGTTCGCGTGCGAAGCGTGCTTAAGGCACCGGCTTGCGCGGACCGGCTTACGACGACTCGGGTCTCTCCCACCGTCGATCGCCCAAAGCCGGGTCATCATGACCGTCCAATCCAGTCAGCCCAATCAGCCTATGTCTGACTTGACAGCATTGGTCGCGGTCGACCCGGATATCCGTGGCGGTCAACCCTGCATCCGGGGAACCCGGATCACGGTCTCAGACCTGTTGGACTATCTGGCTGGAGGCATGTCCGAGACGGACATTCTGGCAGATTTTCCCAGTCTCCAACCCGAGCAGTTGCGCGCGGCATTGGCGTTCGCGGCTCGGCGGTCATGACCCTCGTCGATCACTCGCGCGTATGAAGCTGCTGTTTGACGAGAATTTAAGCCCAAAGCTGCCGGCACTGCTGGCCGACCTGTTTCCCGGCAGCAGCCAGATCGACTTGGTCGGCTTACGCGGTGCATCCGACACGGTCGTTTGGGAATATGCCAAGGCCGAGGGATTCGTGCTGGTGTCGAAGGACCAGGGTTTTCGCGAGCGTAGCCTGCGGGACAAGGCGTCGCCCAGGGTCGTGTGGTTGAATGTCGGCAGTGCCTGCACCTCGCGGATTCTCCGGCTGTTACGCGACAAGCATACCGAGATCGAACGCCTGGCGGCGGCTACGGATCGGCCCACGCCGGATCTTTCGCTTGATGCACAGGCGCTCGATGCACAGGGCGCCTCGGGGCAAGCCCTTACCACCATGATCAACTTGCCGAGCACCAGCTTGTATCCCAAGTATTTCGGCCTGAAAGAGCCGAGCTTCTCCATTGCGCCGGATCCCCATTACCTGTTCCTGAGCGAGCAGCACAAGGAGGCCCTCGCGCACCTGCTCTATGGCGCGGGGGAGAGCGGTGGCTTTGTTCTCTTGACCGGGGAGGTGGGGACGGGTAAGACCACGGTCTGTCGGGCCTTCCTGGAGCAGCTTCCCGAGGGTGTCGAGGTTGCGCTGATCCTCAACCCGGCGGTCACGGCGAACGAATTGCTGCTCAACCTCTGTGATGAATTTCGGATTGCGGTCCCCGAGGGCGAGCGCTCGGTGAAGAGTCTGATCGACCGCCTGAACAGCTATCTGCTGGATGCGCATGGTAAGGGCCGGCGACCGGTCCTGATCATCGACGAGGCCCAGAATCTTCGTCCCAAGGTTTTGGAGCAGGTTCGGCTGCTCACCAATCTGGAGACCAGCAAGCACAAGCTCCTGCAGATTTTTCTGATCGGCCAGCCCGAGCTGCGACGGATGTTGGAGCGCGACGCGCTGCGCCAGATCAATCAGCGCATCACCGCGCGCTTTCATCTCAAACCCTTGACCTCGGCGGAGACCGGCGATTACATCCGCCATCGAGTGGCTGTGGCCGGCGTCGACCGTCCTCTGTTTACCGCGGCCGCCATCCGACGCATCTATCACTACTCGGGCGGTGTGCCGCGTGTGGTGAATATTCTCTGCGATCGCGCGCTGCTTGGCGCCTGTGTGACGCGCAGCTCGCAGGTGACTCCGGCCATCGTCAGGACGGCGGCGCG
>JBGSKP010000474.1:0-4721 GCA_041741175.1 Thiocapsa sp.
CGGCTCGATTCGCCAGCCGGCCGCGCTCTGCGGCATCACCGGGATCAAGCCGACCTACGGGCGCTGTTCGCGGTGGGGCATGATCGCCTTTGCCTCCTCGCTCGATCAGGCCGGTGTGTTGGCCCGCTCGGCGGCGGATGCCGCCTGTCTGCTCGACGAGATGGCTGGCTTTGACCCGCGCGATTCCACCAGCGCGGATGTCCCGGTGCCGGATTATGTCGATGCACTCGACAACGAGATCGCCGGCTTGCGGATCGGTTTGCCGAAGGAATATTTCGGCGCGGGCCTGGACGACCGGGTAGCTGCCTCGGTGCACAACGCGATCAAGGAGTACGAACGTCTCGGCGCCAAAGTCAGTGAGATCAGCCTGCCGAACAGCCCGCTGTCGGTGCCGGTCTATTACGTGGTGGCGCCGGCCGAGTGCTCGTCGAATCTGGCGCGCTTCGATGGGGTGCGTTACGGGCACCGCTGCGAGTATCCCAAGGACCTGGAAGATCTCTACAAGCGCAGTCGGGCAGAGGGTTTCGGGGCCGAGGTGCAGCGGCGCATCATGATCGGGACCTATGTCCTGTCGGCCGGCTATTACGACGCCTACTATCTGAAGGCCCAACAGATTCGCCATTTGATCGCCGACGATTTCGCACGCGCCTTCGAGCAGGTCGACGTCATCATGGGACCGACCGCCCCGAGCACCGCGTTCGCGCTCGGCGCCAAAACGGAAGATCCGGTCGCCATGTATCTGAACGACATCTACACCATCGCGACCAACCTCGCCGGTCTGCCCGGCATCTCGATCCCGACGGAGCCGGTGGATGGACTTCCGGTGGGCCTGCAGATCATCGGTAATTATTTCGAGGAGGCCCGTTTGCTCAATGTCGCGCATCGCTTCCAGCATGCAACGCACTGGCATCGGGGCGCACCTTCCGGGTTTGAGTGAGGGCAAGGGCCGCGGCATAGCGGGCCCTGAGACTTTTCGATAGCGATGAGACACTGATTCGGTTGCCGAACGAGGCGCGCGAGGCAAGGCGTGACACGTCGCCCCGGAGGCTCGCGTTGCATCCTCAACCGCCCGCGGCAGAGTCAGTCGATACCATCGGACACAGGTGAACGCGCATGCAATGGGAAACCGTGATCGGGCTCGAGATCCATACTCAGCTCGCGACCCAGTCCAAGATTTTCTCGGGTGCCTCGACCGCCTTCGGCGCGGCGCCGAACACGCAGGCCTGCGCCATCGACCTCGGACTGCCGGGTGTGTTGCCGGTGCTTAATGCCGAGGCAGTGCGCTTGGCGGTACGTTTCGGTAAGGCGATCGGTGCCCAGGTGGCGCCGCGCTCGGTCTTCGCGCGCAAGAACTACTTTTATCCCGATCTGCCGAAGGGCTATCAGATCAGTCAGTACGAGCTGCCGATCGTCGGCGAAGGCCGCGTCGAGGTCGTGCTCGAGGACGGGACGATCAAGTCGGTTGGGGTCACGCGGGCCCATCTCGAAGAGGATGCCGGCAAGTCGCTACACGACGAGAAACTGCTCGGCGGCGGCTATACCGGCATCGATTTGAATCGCGCCGGGACGCCCCTCCTGGAGATCGTCTCCGAGCCGGACATGCGCTCGCCGCAGGAAGCCGTGGCCTACGCCCGGAAGATCCATCAGCTGGTGCGCTGGATCGGCATCAGCGACGGCAACATGCAGGAAGGCTCGTTCCGGGTCGACGCCAATGTCTCGATCCGTCCGGTCGGCCAGACGCGTTTCGGCACCCGTGCCGAGATCAAGAACATCAACTCATTCCGTTTCCTGGAGCGGGCGATTCAGTACGAGGTCGAGCGCCAGATCGATGTCCTGGAGGGCGGCGGGACGGTGATCCAGGAGACCCGACTCTACGACTCCGAGCGCGATGAAACGCGTTCCATGCGCTCCAAGGAAGAGGCCAACGACTATCGCTACTTCCCGGATCCGGATCTGTTGCCGGTCGAGATCGATGTCGCGTTCATCGTCGATGCCGTCGCCGATCTGCCTGAGCTTCCCGACAGCATGCGCGAGCGCTTCCACACCCAGTATGAGCTCGCCGAATACGATGCAGGCCAACTGACCGGCACCCGCGAGCTGGCCCAGTATTTCGAGGCATTGGTGCAGGCTACCGGCGAGCCCAAGCTGGCCGCCAACTGGGTCAATGGCGAGCTCGCCGCCGCGCTCAATCGCTCGGAGATGGAGATCGCGCACAGCCCGGTCTCGGCCGCCATGCTGGCCGGCCTGATTCATCGCATTCAGGACCGCACGGTTTCGGGCAAGCTTGCCAAACAGGTCTTCGAGGCGATGTGGAGTGGTGACGGCGATGCCGACCAGATCATTCAGGCCCAGGGACTTCGGCAGATCACGGACAGCGGTGCGCTGGAATCCATGATCGAGGCGATCGTCGCCGCCAACCCCGGACAGGTCGAGCAGTATCGCGCGGGCAAGGATAAGGTCTTCGGCTTCTTCGTCGGTCAGGTGATGAAGGAAAGCAAAGGCAAGGCCAATCCGCAGCAGGTAAACGATATCCTGAAGCGCAAGCTGGCTTCGGATCGCTGAGACCCAGGCCAAGGCGGATCAATCGCGATCCGGGACAGGCGCGCAGACCATTGCTGGCAGCCGGCCTGTTAGCATGGTTAGCTGCCTGTCGAGTGCAGCGCACGCGCTGCGTGCCGGGACACATCGGTCGACAACCGAAGGTCATTCTCGCCATGGACTCCTTCGCCATCCGGATCGATCGTCTCGATCTCGCCATCATCGGCGTCTATTTCCTGATCGTCTTTGCGATCGGGGCCTACCTCGCTTGGCGTACTCGCAGCGCGGATGATCTCTTCCTGGCCGGACGCCGGCTCGGCTGGCTGCCCATCGGGCTCTCTCTGTTCGCCTCCAACATCTCGTCCACGACCCTGATCGGGCTTATGGGTGCGGCCTACACCTGGGGCCTCGCTGTGGCCAACTACGAGTGGATGGCCGCACCGCTGCTCGTGGTCTTCTCCGTGTTCCTGATCCCGCTCTATCTGCGGAGCCGCATCGGCACGGTCCCCGAGTATCTGGAGCGACGCTTCGACTGGCGTGCACGGCGCTATTTTTCGGCCCTAACCCTGGTGTCGAACATCGTTGTCGACACTGCCGGCACACTCTTCGCCGGGGCGATCGTGCTCGCGACCTTTATTCCGGGCCTGGACATCGTCACGGCCGCGTTGATCCTCGCCGCCATCGCCGGCATCTATACCGCCGCCGGCGGACTGGCTGCAGTGGTCTACACCGACGTGCTTCAGGCGATCGTCCTGCTGATCGGCGCATCGCTTGTGACCTTTTTCAGCCTGCAGGCAATCGATTTCGATTGGGGTCGCGTCGTAGCCGAGACCGACCCCGACCAGCTCAGCCTGTTCCTGCCGATGAGCGACCCGAATCTGCCCTGGCTCGGCGTGGTGGTCGGTGTGCCCGTCCTCGGGTTCTATTTTTGGTGCACCAATCAGTTCGTCGTGCAGCGGGTGCTGGGCGCGCGCGATATCGAGAATGCCCGCTGGGGTGCCTTGCTGGCGGGATTTCTGAAGCTCTCGGTGCTCTTTATCATGGTCATCCCAGGTGTCATTGCGATCCTGATCATCCCGGGTCTGGATCAGGCCGATCAGGTTTTCCCATCCCTCGTCGCGGAACTGTTGCCGACCGGGGTGCGCGGGCTCGTGCTCGCCGCACTGATCGCGGCCCTGATGTCGAGCATCGACTCGACCCTGAACTCGGCCGCGACACTCCTGACGCTGGACTTCATCAAGCCATTGCACCCCAAGTTGACACCGCGCCAAACGGTTTGGATCGGCCGGATCGCAATTCTCGTGTTCATGCTAATCTCCGCTGCCGTGGCCCCCTTGATCGGTGGCTACGAAGGGCTCTTCCACTATCTGCAAACCGCATTGTCCTATCTGGTTCCGCCGGTGGCGGCGCTCTTCCTGCTTGGTGCGCTCTGGGCACGTCCTGGACCGCGCGCCGCTCTGGCGACCCTGCTCGGAGGGCACGCCGTCTCGGCAGTGCTGTTCGTGTTGACCATCGGGGGTGGACTGAATCTGCACTTCACCCTGGTTGCCGGGATTCTCTTCGGCATCAGCGCGGCGCTCTTCATCCTGACCGGACTTGCCGAATCGGCGCCCTCGACCGCGCAAGCCCGCACAGTTGCCGGGATGGTCTGGCACCCTGCGCTGGCGCGCCCGACGCGAGCGGTGACCTGGTGGTCGGACTATCGCGTCCAGTCCTTGGGATTGCTGGTTCTAACAGCAGCCTTGGTGGTCGGCTTCAGATGACCGATCGAGCAGAATCAGGTCTTGATGCGCCGAACCTCGCCCGCGCCGCGACCTGGATGGGTGTCGCCCTGACCTCCTTCGCTCTCCTGGCCGTCTCCGCGCGCGAGCTGCTGGGTACGATGGATCCGGTACAGTTTCTGTTCTTGCGCACGCTGCTCGGCCTGCCCCTTCTGGTGCCGCTGGCACTCTGGTTGGCGCCCGGCTTCCATCGGACCCGACATCTGCCGTTGCATTTGTTGCGCAACCTCTTCCACTACGGGGGCCAGGTCTTCTGGATCACGGCGATTGGGCTGTTGCCGCTCGCGCTCGTGTTCGCCCTGGAGTTCACGACGCCGGTCTGGGCCGCCTTGCTGGCGATCGCGTTTCTCGGCGAACGGTTGCATCGCGGGCGCGCCGTCGCGCTGGCGCTCGGTCTGTTGG
>JBGSKP010000475.1:0-2157 GCA_041741175.1 Thiocapsa sp.
TTCGAGCATCATGCCGATGCCGACCGGATCGGCCGGGAACATCTCGCCAAGCAGGGTGACGGTGGGCTTCCCGCTACGACCGCCGCGAGGGGCTTGAACCGGACCCTGCTCGGCCTCCGTGCGCGCGTAATGCAGCATCGCGCCCGCCAGCACATCCTTCGCCTCGGCATGGGTCGGCACCCCGAAACCGGGCACGTCGATGCCGAGGATTCGCACGCCGTTGAGTTCTTTCGGCAAGAGGCGCAGCGGCACACCCGACGCGGTCGGCACACAGAGATTGATCACCACGATGGTGTCGTAATGCGCCGGATCGGCAAGCTTCAGCACCGCCTCACGCACGTCCTCAAAGAGCGCGCCGGAGACGAGCGTCTCGGAATCAAATGGCACATAGCCAACCGAGCGCCGAGCGCCATAAAAATGCGATGTGAAGGTCAGGCCATAGACGCAACAGCCCGAGCCGGCGAGCAGCATCGCCGTGCGCCGCATCCGCAAGCCGACGCGCAGGGCGCCGAACGCCGGACACATGGTCTGGGGCTGATCATGCGGGCCCTTGGGGTAGTCTTCGGCAAACCGCCTCAACAGCTCGCGGTTTCCGGACGCGTCGGCAGCGGCGCGCAAGGTGTCGGCGCCGCCGTGACAGCCGTTGCCGTCAACGCCGACAAGCTCAAACGGCCCACCCCCATCGGGACGAGGCTCTGTCAGCCCAGTGTTCAGGGGTTGCTCAGACATCGTCGTAGATCACCTCGAGCGAAGGCTTATTGAAGGTCGCAGCGCTGCACATGTCCTCGGGGGTCGCCGGCTCGAGCACAACATGACGGCCAACCACATCACCCGTGAAGAGACCCAGCAGGCCATCCTGATCGAGGGGCTTGGGATGGATCGGTGGCGCCAGACCCACGTTGGTTGCCAGCTCTTCGAACAGGGGGCCCCAGCGATCGCCCGGTCGGCCGATAATCTCGTAGTTGGCGCTCTTGCGCCGGATCTCGTCGTGTGCGGGGATGGTCGCCAGAATCGGGATTTCGACGGCTTTGGCGAAGGCTTGGGCCTCGCCGGTACCGTCGTCCTTGTTGATCACCATGCCGGCGACGCCGACGTTGCCGCCGAGACCTCGGAAATACTCGACCGCCGAGCAGACATTGTTGGCGACATAGAGCGATTGCAGGTCGTTTGATCCGACCACGATGACCTTCTGACAGAGGTCGCGTGCGATCGGCAGACCAAAGCCCCCGCAAACGACGTCGCCGAGGAAGTCCAGCAGGACATAGTCGAAGTCCCACTCATGGAAGCCCATGCCTTCGAGCAGCTCGAAGCCGTGGATGATGCCGCGACCGCCGCAGCCGCGGCCGACGTCCGGTCCGCCCAGCTCCATCGCGAAAACACCGTCACGCTTGAAGCAGACGTCGCCGATGCTGACCTTGTCGCCGGCACGCTTTTTCTCGCCCGAGGTTCCCAGGATGGTGGGACAGGCACGACCGCCGAACAGCAGGGTCGTCGTGTCGCTCTTTGGATCGCAGCCGATCAGCAGGACCTTCTTACCCTGCTGAGCCATCATGTAGGAGAGGTTGGCGAGCGTGAAGCTCTTGCCGATGCCGCCCTTCCCGTAGATCGCGATGATCTGGGTCTCCTTGATCGAGGGCGCGGCAACCGGATCCTTGGTCGCCAGTGCGGGACTTTTGACGGGTACACTCACGAGATCGCCCTCCAATCCAGAATCATTTTCAGACAGTTCGGGTCGCCGAAGGCGGTGCGATAGGCCTCATCGGCCCGGGTTGCCGGCTCGCGGTGGGTAATGAGCCCCGCGAGCGACAAATGACCCGAATCCACCAATTGCTTGACCGCGACGATATCCGGCGGACGCCACTCGGCAGCGACCTGGATGCGCGCCTCGCGCATGAATGCCGGCGGAAACGAGAAGGCGACGGACTGGCTATAAAAGCCGGCGAGGACGACCTCGCCGCCAGGCGCCATCCGGGCGATCAGGGTATCGAGGATCGCCGAGTCGCCGCTGACATCGCAGATCCGTCGATAGTCCGTGCGGTGATCCTGGTCCGGCGCGACCACCTCGTAACCATGGCCCTCGGCGCCCCGCGCCCGCTCCGGATTGGTCTCCCAGACGACGGGCCGCACGCCCTCGGCAAGCGCAGCAATCCGCGCGAC
>JBGSKP010000476.1:0-7595 GCA_041741175.1 Thiocapsa sp.
CGCCCGCGGCGGATCGCCCCTCGCCGACCCTGGCGTTTGTCGATCGTGGTACTCTGCGCCGCGACCCTGACCGGCTGTCAGTCGACCCCGTCCAGCACACCACAGAAAGCCTGCCGTTTTGTCCCCGGCATGACCACCGACGCACTCGCGCTCTGCGGCTGCGCGCCCGCATTTACGGGTAACGATGGATCCGCCATGCTCATGTCAGAAGAGGCCCAGAGCAACACGCGCACCATTTCGATCGTCAGCTACATGTGCCCACTCGGGTCGGCGGGCGTGGCAAAGGTGACGGTTATCAATGGTGTCGCAACCAGCGTCTACGAGTAGGGTGCGCCGCCACCCGGTCGATGAGTCCAATCAGATGAAGTCACTCGGTAAACTGAAACGACGCTGGCAGCTCATGGCGATGAAACGGCTGGATGCATCGGCACTCGCACGCGCCGGTCAGCGCCGGGTCGTCGCGCAGTTTCGCCGCGTCGCGCAGAAGGTGCCGGCCTATGCCGCCCTGCTCAAGGCCCATGGGGTCGCACTGGAGCAGGTTCGGACACTGGCGGACTTCAGCGCGTGCTGCCCGATTATCGCGAAACAGGACATTTTCGGCACCGCTGCGATTGATCAACTGTGCGTCGGCGGAGATCTTCGAGCGCTGGCCGGTGTGTTGACGAGCTCCGGCCAGGGCGGTCGTTTCGCATTCGGTCTCTCCACTGCCCGAGAGGCCAAGCGCACGGCCAAGGCCATCGAGCTGGCGCTGGAGCTAAGCTTTCAGACCGATCAATTCTCGACCCTGCTGGTCAATGCACTGCCGATGGGGGTGCGGTTTTCCTGCTCGACTGTCACCGTCGCCGAGACCAGCGTCCGGGAGGATATGGTCTGCGCCTTGATCGAGCAGTTCGCCCCGCATCATGACCAGACCATCCTGGTGGCCGATCCGCTCTTCTGTAAACGCATCCTGGATCAGGGCCGCGCATCCGGTCTTGACTGGGGTCGCTTCAGGATCCACGTCGTCCTCGGCGAAGAGACCTTCGGGGAGGCGTTCCGTCACTATCTCATGTCTGCATTGGGCCAGGATCCCGAGGGCTGGACGGCCGGGCTGGCGATCTCCTCGATGGGTGTCGGGGAGCTCGGACTGAATCTGTTTTTCGAGACGCGCGAGACGCTGCGTTTACGCCAGCTCGCCGATCGACGGCCGCACGCACTGCGACCGGCCATCGGCGCCTGGCCGGGACGCGTCCCGCCGCTGCTCCTGGTCTATGACCCGCTGCGGATCTTTGTCGAGGTCATCGAGCCGGACCCAAACGGCTTTGGAGCCTTGGTCATTTCAACCCTGGATCCGTCCCTGATGCTGCCGCTGATGCGTTATCGCACGGGCGATCGGGCCAGACTACTGGACGCTGCAGAGGTCGAGCGCGCATTACAGGACGCCGGCGACCGCGGCATGGCCATCCCGAGGTTACCGATGATCGCCCTGGCCGGTCGAGAGACGGATCAGTTGTCGGACGGACGTACCCTGCTCGACATCAAGGATGCGCTCTATCTGAAGCCCGCGATCGCCGACCAGCTGAGCGGCGCCATTCGGATTGAGCAGGCCGGCGGAGGTTGCCGCTTGCATGTCCAAATGAGCGCAGATGCCGGGGATGAAACGACGGATTTAGCCAAGGGGCTCGCGGCCTGTCTCCCTAAACCCGCATCCGGTGACCAGGACCAGCTCAAGATCTGGCGACACGCCGAGTTCCCATTCGGCCGAACGCTGGACTACGAGCGGAAATTCAACTACCTGGATTCCGCAAGGCTAAGATGAACCGGATCTGCACGCGCACAGACGGGGCTGCCTGTCTCGACAGGGCCGAGACAGGCGGGGACGAGCTCGGATTCCAGACCCTGGGCCAGGTACCTTAGGGTCTCGGGGTAGCGCGCAAAAAGTTCCGCCTCGAACGCCTCGACCTTCAGCACATACGGCCGCACCGGGCCGAAGTAATCGATTTCTGGGCCGGCCGGGACGTAACGGAAACCCATGCGCTTGAGCATGAGATACAGACTTCGCTCCATGGCCAGCATCCAATGGGAGATCCCCTGGCGTTTGGTTTCCTGGTATATCAAGCGGCAGAGCCCGATCAGGATCTCGGGGGAATAGCGTGGCGGCGATTCGGGCAGGACGTCTGCCGCGTCGACTCGACCGTAATCGTGCCGGGGCAGCCCGCCATAAGGCGTGTCGTCATCGCGTCGTCGGAACGTTTTGGAGATCGCCAAGCGCGAGATCTCCGCATAACTTTCCAGAGCCTGATGGGATGGATCGTTCAAGAATGCATAATCACCCGAGAATACACAATGGTGCATCAAGGGAAAGCCAAGCGGCGACGGCATCACCAGCCGCACCGTTCCGGCCGGTTGGCCCGAACGATGGGTCGCGAGTAGATGCAGGGAATAGGCGTCGAACTCATCCGATTCAAGCTTTTGCGGATAGTCGTCTTTGGCCAGGAAACCGCGCTCGACACAGTAAACCTGATAACGGATACGGAAGCTTATGTGCCGATCAGATGCCTGGTTGGCGCAACCGAAACGGAAGTACCCCGTCTCGAACTGCGTCCCACCCTCCGGACGGGAATACAACATCCTGGTCGAGCTCATGAAAGACACCTCCGAGGCAGTACCATGGGCTCTAGCTCAGTGCACGGCACCTCTATCATACGATCGATGCTTCAGCATGTCGCATGTTACCGAGCATGTGCCGGAAAAGCGATCAGTACAACTACTTGGTCGAGGCCCCGGAACGGGTTGAGCCACCGCACTGAAGCGCCCCGAGACAGCGCGCGGTCATGAGCGGTTGATGTTTGCGGGGCCTTGCCCTTGTGTCCCCGGCCACTCGCCGCTTAGACTCCGGGGTACCGGAGATGGTGCTCAAAGTACAACAGGGTCCAACAGGGTCGGCGCGATCCCGCAAACATCATGGATGCGTTGATTCGGTCTGACTGGGATACGCCTTGATCTGCCCCACAACATTCATGCGCCATAGGTTTCGTGTCTGGTTGGGCTTGGTATTGTGCTGCGTTTCGCTGCACGCCTTCCCCCAGAAATTGATCGCACATCAGGGTACCGGCGTCGAGTCTTTGACACGCAACGAGGCCAGGCTTTTTTTTACGATGCGTCTGAAAAACTGGCCCGACGGGACACTCGTAAAGGTCTTCGTGCTGCCGGACAATCACGATCTGCATAGTCGTTTTGCCAACGAGGTGCTCGGCCTGTACCCCTATCAGTTGCGACGCGTTTGGGACAGACAGATTTTTTCCGGAACCGGACAGGCACCTATTACAGCGTCAAGCGAGCAGGAAATACTCGATCGCATCGCAGCCACGCCCGGCGCCATCGGCTACACGGAGACGCTGTTCGATAACCCGCGCATTCGCGTCCTGGAGGTGCGCTGAGATGCGAACCGGACTCTTGATTCTAAGCGTCCTGACAGGGCTGTCACCGACCATGGCGCCTGCGCTGGATTTTGCGGACGGGAAGCTACAGGTCCACGGTTTTGCCAGTCAGGCCGTCCTCAAGTCAACCGACAACTATTATTATGGCGATAGCCAAAGCACCTCGTTCGACTTCACCGAGATCGGACTGAACGCCTCGTATCAGGCCGATCCGCGCCTGCTGTTTTCCGGCCAGCTCCTGGTCCGACGCGCCGGCGAGATGTACGACGGCACGCCATCTCTGGACTACGGGCTGGTGGATTTCACCCCCGTTTCCAATCTGGACCTGCGCCTGGGCGTGCGCCTGGGACGCATCAAAAATCCGTTCGGACTCTACAACGAGACGCGTGATGTTCCTTTCACGCGCCCCAGCATTTTTCTGCCGCAAGTCATTTACTACGATAAGGTGCGCAATCTCCTGCTGTCCTACGACGGCATCATGCTCTATGGCGAACGCTACAGCGACCAGGGCAATGTCTCGCTGAATCTGGGTGTCGGCCAATCGGTGATCGACGAAAACGTGGAATGGACGTATTTCGGCGGGGACTTCCCGGGCGACCTGCGCGCCGACGGGGTCAACTGGGGTATCGGGAGTCTTTGGTACACCACACCGGCAGACGAGTTAAAGCTGGGTTTGAGCGCCATCCTGACGGAGATGGACTTCAATGCCGGGGCCGAGTCCTTCCTGAACTCAGGCACCATCGATGTCTTCGACTGGGTGGCCTCGTTCCAGTACAACGCCGAGGATTGGACGATCTCGGCCGAGTACTCACGCACGCCCACGCGCTGGAATGATCTCGGCCCCTACTTCCCCTTCGAAGATCAGGTCATGGAGGGGTATTATCTGCAGGGCGCTTACCGTCTGCGCCCGAACCTCGAGTTGATGGCGCGTTACGAGGAGGGCTTTGCGAATCGGCAGGATCGTGATGGACGCGATTTCTCGCTCCTCACCGAAAACACCACACCGAGATTCGATTTCTTCTCGAAGATCTGGACCCTGGGACTGCGCTGGGACATCAATCCAAACATCATGTTGCGTCTCGAGTTTCAACGGCACGACGGAACCTTCGCGTTGTCGATTCGCGAAAATCCGAATCCCGACGATCTGGTGCGCGAATGGGATGTGTTCGGCGCGTCCATCTCGGCTCGATTCTGAGGCACCGCTGTGGCCGACGCCATTGTCGACACGAGACAGGCGATCGATCTGAGCCTGCGCTGGAAGGCGCTGATCGCGATGACGCTCGCGCTTGTGGTCGTCAACGCATCGCTCGCATTGATCTCGAACTACCAGCTCGTCAGTCAGTTCGACCTGCAGCAGAGCACCGTGCGCGATCAGCAAAGCCGCCAATTGCGTGCCATCCTCGAGGAACGCACGCAGGAGATGTCGAAGCTGGCCAGTCTCGTGCCGCTGCTCGGCGGCAGCGATGCCGATCGGTCCAGCCAGGAGGATGCTATCCAGGAGGCGCTGTTCACTAACGGCGCCATGCTCGATCTGGAGTGGGACATTCGGTCGGTCCACTGGGTCCACGCAGACGGGACCACGGGTATCCGCTGGCCCGATAACGCAGAGGATGTCCCCGACGCCTTGCGCACCGCGCTGCTGAGCGCTCCGGAGCAGGCAACCGCCGCACTTCTATGCAGTTCGGAATGCCGCCAGTACAAGGCGACCCCACTGCTATGGCAGGGCGATTTTGCGGGCAACCTGGTCCTCGGCCGCTCGCTCGCCGATGCCTTGCTGGACTTCAACGCCCTGACCGGGGCCGAGGTCGCCGTTACCTGGAGCGACCCGATCCAGTCAAGGCTGTTATGGGCTCCGAACAGTGCGCACTACCTGCGGTTTCCCGCCCTGACCTACCCGGATCAGACCCTGCCCCTGCTGCGCGCCGCCACTCCGGTCCTGAGGGCGAACAATGCGTTGGACGCGCCGCTGTTGCTCGCACATGGGTCCGGCTGGTTCGAGCTATTCCGCATCCCCTCGCTCGCCCCGGGTCTCGACGCGCTGGTCATCAACGACGTCACCAGCCAACGCCAGGCGATCCGTACGGCCACGGCAGGCAGCGTCCTGCTCGGTATCCTGGGCCTGATCCTGTCAGGTCTGTTGCTCATGCTGATCATCCGAGGTCCGCTCTACAGACTCCGCAGTCTCGCCACGGTCGTCCCCTTACTGGCGGAAAATCGCTATGCCGATCTGCGCAGCCAGCTTCCCAGGCGCTCCAAAGCGCTCATGCTGCGCGATGAGATCGACCTCATGACCGACACGGTCGGCAATCTGACCGACCGGATGGAGCTGCTCCAGCACGACCATGAGCAGGCGGAGGCCCGGCTGGTCTGGCTCGCCGAGCACGACCCCCTGACCCAACTGTTCAATCGACGCCGCTTCAACGACGACTTCGAGCGCATCCTGGATCAGGCCAAGCGGTTCGGGCACCAAGGCGCCCTGCTCTTCATGGATCTGGACCAGTTCAAGGACGTCAACGACCTGAGCGGACATCGGGTCGGGGATATCCTGCTGCAACGCGTGGCGGAGCAGTTGAAACGGGTGACCGAGACCAGCGATCTGCTGGCGCGTCTGGGCGGAGACGAGTTCGCGCTAGCCTTACCGGAGGCGACGGAAGACGACGCCTTGGCCAGCGCGGAGGCGGTGCAGGAGGCGGTCCGCTCGATCAGCCTGCAGGAGCACGGTCGTCGCCACCAGGTGACGGCAAGCATCGGCATCGTCATGTTTCCGACCCAAGGCAACGATATCGGCCAACTGATGGCGAGCGCCGACCTGGCGATGTATCAGGCGAAGGAGAAGGGACGGGGCCGCTGGTACCTGTTCTGCGAAGGGGATCAAGGCAAGGAGCAGCTCGACGCGCGTGTGCTCTGGCGCGAGCAGATCGACCAGGCGCTGACCCAAAATCGCTTCGAGCTTCATGTTCAGCCGATCATCGAAATCGCAACCGGGCGGATACGCCATCTGGAGGTCTTACTGCGCATGCGCGATCACCGCAACGCGATGGTCTATCCGGATCGGTTCATCCCGGTGGCCGAGCGTACCGGACAGATCCAGGCGATCGATCGCTGGGTCATCGACCATGCACTGGCCGCCATGGAGTCCCACACCGGTCTGCATCTGGCGATCAATCTCTCCGCGAGCGCCATGGACGATCCCCTGTTACTGTCGGACCTCCAACGGTTGTTGGCGACGCACGGGATTGCGCCGAACCGGATCTCGTTCGAGGTCACCGAAACCGCCGCGATCAACAGTCTGCTCAACGCCACCCGTCTGATGCGTGGTCTGCAGGAGCTCGGCTGTCGCTTCGCTCTGGATGATTTCGGCAGCGGGTACGCCTCGTACGCCTATCTGCGCAAGCTCCCGGTCGACGAGGTAAAGATCGACGGGGCCTTCATCCGCGATCTCGCCAAGAACCCCGAAGATCGCATCTTCGTCAAAGCGATCACGGACATGGCCCACGGCATGGGTAAGCGTGTGATAGCCGAGTTCGTCGAAAACGCGCAGATCCTGGCAATACTCAAGGGCCTCGGGGTCGATGACGCCCAGGGCTACCATTTCAGCAAACCGGTCAGGCTGGAGGAGTTTGGTCTGTGATCACCGCGCCGCGGATCACCTCGAAGATCGCGGCAGAATCCGCCTCGCCCAACCCCGCCGCCTCGAGCACATCCAGCCATTGGGCCACCATCGCCGCAGTCGTCAGCGATAGATCCAACTCCTGCGCCGACTCAAGCAGGATCCGCATGTCCTTGCGGTGCAAGCTGGCCTTGAAGCCCGGGGTGTAATCGCCCTCGATCATGCGCAGACCATGCACCTCCAGGATCCGGCTACCCGCAAAGCCGCCGAGCAGCGCCTCACGGACCTTGCGCGGATCCACACCGCTTGCCTGCGCCAACAGGACAGCCTCGGCCACACCCGCGATGGTCGCCCCGACAACGATCTGATTGCAGGACTTGCAGACCTGTCCGGCGCCGTGTCCGCCGACATGCACGGTATTCGAGCCCATCACCTCGAACAGGGGTCGAACGCGCGTAAAGGTGTCCGGCGCACCGCCCACCATGATCGACAAGCTACCCGCCTTGGCGCCTGCCTCGCCGCCCGAGACCGGCGCGTCGAGCATTTCGACCCCGACCGCCCGCAGT
>JBGSKP010000477.1:0-6316 GCA_041741175.1 Thiocapsa sp.
GCCGGGCGGCCAGCTCCACCGCCTCTTGGCCATCGGCCGCTTCCGCGACCACGGTCCAGTCGGTGCGTTGGCGCAGCAGCGCCGCAAGTCCCTCGCGGACCAGGGTGTGATCGTCGCACAGTAGAATGGTCGCGGGCATGGCTGGGATGATTGTCGCGTCAGGCAGCGTTCATCGATCCTAACCGCTTTCGGGCTCGATCGGAATCCACAACCGTACCCGCGCCCCCGGGTGCAGATCCTCCATCGCGAGTCCGCCGTCGACCAGTGCCAGCCGCTCGCATACGCCCTGCAGCCCGTAGCCCTGCCCGAATTCCAGCCCGGAGCGGCGGCCCCGAGCCGCGTGGCTGGCGGCGAAGCCGATCCCGTCGTCCTCCACCCGCAGCTCGATGCACCGGTCCAGTCGCGTCAATCGGATATCCCCTCGGTTGGCCCGAGCATGTTTCACCATGTTCATCACCAGCTCCCGGGCGCATTGAAAGAGGATCAGCTTGTGGGCGCGATCCAGGTTCGGTGCGCTACCCTCCAAGCGGTAGCTCATGGTCAGGCCCCAGCGGCTCTGGGTGCTTTCGGCCAGCCAGGCGAGCGCCGCCGAGATCCCGCCGCACTCCAGCACCGGCGGGCTGAGATCGAACTGCAGGCTGCGCAGCTCCATCGTCGCCTCGGAGAGCAGCTCCAGTCCGGCCGCGAAGCGCTCCGGCGACTCCTCATCTGGCTCCCGGCTGCCGGCTTCGAGCTGGATTTGGGCCAAGGCGAGCTTCTGCAGAGGGCCATCGTGCAGCTCGCAGGCCAACCGTGCCTTCTCGGTCTCCTCTTGCATGGAGAGGTCCATGGCCAGGTCACGCAGCTTGGCGTTCGCTTGGTCCAGGGCCCTGCTCTGACGGGAAAGCTCGGACTCGCGCTCTGCCAGGCTTTTGAGCACGGCGTTGAAGCCTTCCACCAATGTGCCGATCTCCTTCCCCGCACAGGGGTCCGACAGTTGAACCGAGAAGTTCCGCTCCGCCGAGATGGCCCGGCTACGTTCGGCGAGTTTCAGGATGGGGTCTGCGATGCGCCGCCGCAGGCGCAAGGCCGCGAGCATTGCTGCGCCCAAGGTGAGCAGGCCGACCAGGCCGGCGAGGGGTAGATAGATCCGGAATTGGCGCGCCAACTCCACGAGATGAGCGTCAATCACCAGGCGTCCCACGGGACGTCCATCGAACGCAATCGGGTAACTGATCTCAAGGGGCGGGCTCAGACCCTTGAGGATCGACGGCAGCGTGGGCTCCGCTTCATCGGGGGGTTCGCGGAGCCACCGGGCAAAGTCCCGGCCAGCGGCGTCCAGGAGTAAGGCGGAGCGGATCTGATACTCCCGTTCGAGTGTCGCCAAATGACGCTCGGCTGTCTCGGGATCGTCGAAGACCAATGCGGACACGGAATTCTCCCCCACCACTGCCGCCAACACCTCAAGGTCGCGGACCATGTGGTCGCGAAACAGCTTGATGTCCAGGACTGCCGAGAGCAGGGAGCTGAGACCCAGGGTGAGCAGGGTGACCAGGATCAGGGCAGTCAGCAGTCGCGTTCGGATGGAGCGGCCGCCACGTCGGGCGGTACCTGTCATCGCACCACCTCCGCCACATCGTAGAGCTGTGCCGACACCGCAAGCCCCTTGTCTTTGAGTGCCGTCGCATTGATGCGCAGCCGCAGCCGCTCGGTCTTGCGGAAGATATCCGGCTTGCGATAGATCTCGATCGCCAACCCGCGCTCCGCATCGCCGGGGGTGTCCCCGACCAGAAGCGTCGGCTGGCCGGCGGTGCGCCGCAGAATGGCGGATAGCTGGTCTTGAGCCTCTGTGCCGACGAACAGGATCTCGCTTGTTGCGATGGCCTCCGGGGTCGGATAGGCCCGGATCTCGATCGGCCGATCCTTGACCCGCTTCGCCTCTTGCTCCAGCAACCTCAGATGTCTTGCCATCACCGGGTCGCCGATGACGCCGATGACGAAGGGACGCTCGGCCGGAGCGGCAGGCCACTCGATGAAGCGGGTGATGTTGTAGATGTAGGCCACCTTGAGCTCGGTCAGCAGGTTGTCGTCCCGCTGATCTTGGGCAGCAGCCACCGACAACCAGCAAGGCAGGAGCGCAACCAGCAGCGCGAAAAGGCGTCCGCTGCCGCACGGAAGGAACGCCGAGGTAAGCATGGCGACGAGGCCCCACTTGCGCGGGTTCGCAAGCACGCCTCGGCCGATGGCCGTCCGTGGCGCCGAGGGCGGGCGTCCGCTCAAAATGCCCAGCCGATCGTCGCGGTGATCACCCGTCCTGGACCGATCAGGCCCCGGTCGAAATCCGTCAGCTCGTTGGCCGGATAACGGATCTCGGTATCCAGTAGGTTCGAGACGTTGAGCGCCGCATAGGGTCCCGTCGCCCCGGGTGCCCAGCGTAGATTCACCCCCAGGTCCCAATAGCCGGCGACCGGCTCGCCGATGCGGGCAACCGCGCCCTGCTCGGGACCGGCGACGAAGTCCCAGTCCGCCTCCATGCCGTCTACATAGCGGGCGTAGGCGGCGTAGGTCATGGGTCCTCGGCGCCAGTCGGCCTTGAGCGTCGCGAGCAGGGTCGGCGAATAACCCGGATCGATACCGGTCTCGAGATCCTCGGTCTGCTGCGCCGTAAGACTGGCGCTGAGATGAAGCGCTTGCAGCGGCTGGGCCTCGGCGATCACCTCCAGGCCCCGCGTACGCCAGCGCCCGGAGTTGTCGTCAAGGTTGGTGTAGATTCCGGTCCCGGGGTCGAATTGCTGGATGGTCCGGACCAACTGGCTCAGGCGGTTCTGAAACAGTCCCGCGGTGAACATCCAGCGCGGTCGGGTGAGGGTGTAATTGGCCTCCAGGGTCTCGATCCGCTCGGCCTCGGGCAGGTTGAACTGGTCCGAGTCCTGTGACGCCGTCCCCCAAGCGAGCTTCATCACCTGGTCCGGAGTCGGAGTCCACAGCAGCGCAATCTGGCCGTTGACCGGAGCGGAGGCTCCGACGGGCACCGATTCCGCAACGGGCACCCTGTCCCAGCGCAGCCGACGAATGCGCTGGTACTCGTCCGGTAGAAAGCTGATGCGCACGCCACCGACGAGGCGCAGGGGCGCGGTAACCTGCCAGCTCGCCTGCGCGAACAGATCGTGGGTCGTCACCGGCTCCAGTTGGACCCAGGCGTCCAACAGAGGCGGTGCATCCACGCGGTTCTCTACCCCGTCGATACGCAGCAGGCGGTAGCCGGCGATGGTGTCGAGGGCCGCGGTCGGGCGCCAATGCAGGTCCAGCTCAAGCTCGGCTCGCCGCGAGTCCTGGCGCTGATTGCCTTCGAGCTCGGGGAGGACGAAGTCGAGCTGGTAGGCGTCGTAATACTCGGCGCTGTAGATCCCGGTGACCCGCAGGCCCAAGTCATCGCTGAAGCGGTGGGCATAGCCCAGTGAGGCGTGCAGGGTATCGAGCCGAATGCGCGTCCCCTCGTCGAATGGCGGGGTGAAGGCATAGATCCCGTAGTCGCGACGGTTCAGACGCAGATTGCCCTCCCAACCGCGCCATCCGGCGGAGAGATCGAGGCTGCCCCATCCCTGATCCAGGTCGCCGTCCATGTCCGGGTGCGTGCCGGGGCTCAGGGCGGCGAGCTGCGCGGGGCTGAACATGTCCGCATAGGCGCCCGTCAGGCCCTCCGTCCGGTAACCGCCGGCATTGAGCACGATGAAACCGTCGTCAAACACCCGGCCTGCCCGCCCGAACAGGCGTCCGCTCTCCCCGGTGCCCAAACTGGCCGAGGCCCTCGGGCCGCTCCCCTCGATCGCGTTGGTCACGACATTGATGACGCCTTGGAAGGCATTGTTGCCGTAGATCACCGACATGGGCCCGCGGATGATCTCGACCCGGTCGATGGATTCGACCGGGATGTCCAGACGCGCGATCTCGGTGCCGGTGATGGTCTTCTGCAGCGAGGGGTGCTGCGCAATGCCGTTGACCAGGAGCTGCACCCCGCCGCCCACCGCGCCGCGGGTCCCGATGAAGCGGTCCTCGGTATTGTCCAGGAGGTAGAAGCCGGGGACGTTGCGCAGCAGCTCCTCGAAGGTGATCCAGCCGTAACGCGCGATCTCCTCGCGGGTCAGGATGGTCACGCTCGCCGGGATGTCGCGGATCTCTTCGTCGCGCTTACCCGCGGAGCGGATCTCCACCTCCAGCAGTTCCTCGAAGGGCAGCTCCAGCAGGTCGGGACCCTGTGGGTTTGCCGCGAGGGCGGTCTGCACACCGATAGCCAGATTCAGGACCAGGGTCCCGGCAAGGGCGAGGGTGGCGCTCGGCGACCGACCGCGGCGTTGCAGGCCGGTGGTTGTCTCGGCGCGAACGCGCGCGCACCAGGCCCGGAACCTGGTACGTCGCAGAACTGAAACGGGAATGGGCAACAAGGACACGGTCTGATCCACCTGACTCTGCGGGCTCCGCGCGGCGACCAAGAACCCGTTCTCGACCTTGAGTCACAGCATACCCCGAGCTGCCCATTCGTCACGAATCCCATTGCCGAGCGTAGGGTTGCGGGCAGGATCAGGGAGCGCGACCGACCGAACGGTTTAAACCATGGTGTCGGAGCCTGAATCATGTGCCCTGCGCGGATTCGGTAAGATGCTCGAACGGTTCGTGCACCGCTCAATGAGTCAAGGAGCTGATCTTGAACGTCACCAGTCTCGTCGTCGGCCTGTTGCTCGCATTCCTGCTTATCGGCGCCTTCGCAGGCGTGGTCGCCGGACGGCTCATGCCCCGCGGCGGCCCGGGCCTGTCGGGCCGAATGGCAATCGGCATCTTGGGCGCCTTCATCGGCGGGTTTCTCTTCGGCCTGGTTCCCGCGGATCTCGAGGTGGGTTTGGTCGGAGCCCCGGTCACCGCCGCCATCGGCGCAGCGAAACCCATCTTCGCCGATCAATCGGCGGATTCCGTGTCGAATGCCGAATTGGCTCTCACTTCCCAACCCTAGCGGACGCCAATGCTGCCGCTGGTCGTAGTAAACGGGCGGCTTTGCTCGAGCGCAGCTCCACTCGATGCACTGATTATTTCCCCACCGCCACCGACGACCACCTCGCCGGGCTCGCAGTCTACGAGCACGGTATTGCGACCACATACACCCAAAGCTTGCACCTGCCTGAATCCCAGCATGCCACCCGAGCCGGACCCGCCGACCGTGATCTCGATGTGGTTCGTCGGGCAGGTGCCCCCAATGGTGTGCCGAGGCCAACGCGGTTGATTACCCCACACGGCGTGAGGCAGCAGACGTAGGGGCGGTCGGAGGGGCCGTTGGTCGCGAAGGCCGGCGCCAGCGCGAGGGTGGCGAGTGCCGAGGCGCAGAGCAGCGTCATCGTCTTCTATCGGTCTTTCTCCGTCGTCGAATAGAAACCGTCATGCGATGCGGCGATGACGAGTCTTGTGAGAATCGCGGACCGGAACAAGTCGGGCCTTTTCCGTCAGGAATTTCCCGACAGACAGGGCCCTCGCCATGGTCTACCCTCGCGCCGGTTGTGTCCGAGCGACATGATCACTTCCTCACACTGTTTGCGAATCCGAACCTCGATCACGGGAGTACCGACCATGCAGACGAAAGACGAGTACGTGGCGAAACTCAAGGCGCAGCTCGATGAGTGGGAGTCGGATCTGACGCAATTGCGCGATAAGGCGTCGGATGCCTCGGATGACGTCAAGGAAAAGGTCGATCATCAGATCGCCGAGTTGAAGCTGAAGTGGGACGAGCTCGCCGTGCGTCGTGACCGGATCGCGGACGCCGCCGACGAGAAATGGGAGTCGCTCAAGGACGAGGCGGAAGAGAAGTGGGCGGAGGTGAAGGTCGGCGTCAAGGACTCGATCGACCGCATCAAATCGATGTTCAGTTGAGCTGTCTATTGCGGCGCGCCCGGCTGCCCGTAGGGGCGTGCCGAGGCTCGCCGCTCTGGATCGAACGCGGCAGCGACAGGTTTTCGTCCGCATCGCGCTCGAAGACGGCGCGCAGCTCGCGCTGGAGCCCGTCGGCAGCCAGCCCGGCAACTTCCGCGATACCATGCGCAACGTGCCCGTATATGGTTAGTCCGGCCTCGTCGACAAGGGCGTGATCTTCGACTTCCCGACCGAGACCATCAGCGTCAACTACTAAGCCACGGGAGCCTGATTCGTGAACCACAGCATCCGCATTGGCGCGCTCGGCGCCGCCGCGTCCTGCCTCGTCGTCTCGCTCGCCGGCTGCGTAGAGGAGCCAAGCGTGAAGCCGGACATGGGTCCATCGACGTACGATGCCTCCGGGACCATGCCCTGTTCCGCCGGC
>JBGSKP010000478.1:0-6625 GCA_041741175.1 Thiocapsa sp.
CAGATCAGCCCCGGCTCGAGCCCTGCGGCCTGCGCCGCGGCGACAAAGCGAGCCGCGTCGGTCGCCGCCACAACCGGGGCCCAACCCCAAGAGCGGACGGCCGCGTTGCGTGTCAGATAAGTCGAATAGCGCTGGAACTCCTCCGCGCTGACATCCGCCGAGCTGGCGAAAAAGCTTGCCAGTCCCTCCAGCTCGATATCACGCAAACCACGAAAGATCTCGCTGATCGTTTCCGTGCGGCTGGCCGCTAATTCAGTAAACGTCCAGATGCGCCGATGGCTTTCGCGATGATGTGCGCTCCATGCCGCGAAGAGCGTCAAGGCGATCCCGAACGCCAGCGCCAGCGCCGGTTCCAGATGGTGCAATGGGCTCGGCGCCCGATCACCCGACCGGATGCGCTTCGCCAGCAGGGTTTTGCCCACCCAGAGGATCAGAACGAGCGCGCACGTCAGCGCGAGGGGCGGAATGACGGCATACGCGAGTTGGATCGTCCAGTCGCGGGCATCTTGGTCAATACCCAGTACGGCTGCCACACGTCCCTGACCCCTGTAGGCTCCGGCGCACAGAATCATCTCATCGATACGCTGGACGAAGGTGATCTTCGGCTCGACCTGTTTGCTGATCGGATTGTCGTACTCGTAGGACACCCAGCCGCTGCCGGTGGACAAGGCGAGGTGCTGGATGTCGTTGCGGAACAGAATGCCGCCGGGGCGATCCGGGCGATCGATCCAGCTCTGACCGACCAGCTCGGGTTTCACCGGATGCGCCAGGAAGGTCATGTCCAGATCGTAGGCGAACGTGTAGAGATCGTCCCGTCTGAAGAGTCCGTCCGGCTTAGCCAATTCTTCGAGCAGGCGCTCGCGGCCGTGCGTGCGGTAGAAGGCTGCCGCCTGTTTCACCAGCGTACGCGCATCGGCGGGCAGGGCGTTGCCCTGAGTGTTCTGACTGGGTTCGAAAAGGGGAACCTGCGCCGAGATCCAGGAACCCCAGCGGTCGGCAACTGGTCCTGTGACCTGCGCGCTGCCCGTGGTGAAGACGCGCCAGTCGCTTTGCGTCGCCTCATAAAAGATATCGCCGGGTGGAGAGTAATCCTCCGAGTCGGGCGGCTCGTTATCCAGGAAGATGAACAGACGCCCGTCCGCATGGCGCCCCATCAAATAGACGAACCGCCAGTGCCGGTTGGCTTTTGCCATGGTGATGAATTGTTTCTTCAGGCGCTGATACTCAGCTTTGCCCAAGTCACTCTCATCGCCCGACAGCGCCAGGATGCGTTCGACATTCACGGATTCCGCCAGCAGCCGCGTCTTCAGCAGCAGGCGATCCCTCATCTCGCGATCGGTCAGACGCACCGCCCACCAGCTACCCAGTGCGCCGCCGAGCAGGATCAACACAGTCAGCCCGACCGCGATCTGCGTCAGGCGACGCGGTGGCAGTGAGCCGAGCGGGGGCTGCTCCGCCGTGCCAAGTGCCGCTGTCCGGGTCACTCGGGCAACAATCCTTCTTCTTTGAGCTTGATGATGATCGCGGCGATGACTTCGCTGATCATGGTCTGCTCCGAGCTCGGATCCAGTCTGTCGGACCGGCCCGACCAGCTCAGCGTGGCGCGTCCGGCATCATACAGATCGGCCTCCAGTCGCAACGCCTGGTAGTCGGCGTAGTAGCCGGGTGCGGTGACATCGCTTAAGACCCGGCCATAGTAAGGATAGAGCTGATCCTGCAGGCCGGAAACGACGTGTGTCCTGTTGTTGGTCAGGGGTGCGTTCGGGTCGTCGACAGCAAGATAGGTAATGATCACGCCGTCGGCGCCGGAGCGCTCGACCGCGGCCTGAACCGCCTTTGCACGCCGCACGTCGCGGTCCGACAAGAGTGTGTGGGCCGCGCGGGCCTTCACACCGGTGTCTTTGAGGGCATCGACGAAATTGTCCTCGTAGGCACGCCGTACAGTCGGGTTGGCCGCGATGCCGAAGACGATCAGATCCCGATATTGGGTTGGAGGGGTGTTGGGCGCGACCCAGGTTGAGGTCAGTGGCCCACGCGCGCAGGCCGCCATCAGCAAAGCGGTGAGGCCAACTGCGACGGCGCGTCGGGCTGGGCGCATGAGTGGAGTCTCCCTGAGTGATAAAAAGCAGGTCTTCGTCTTCGGCCGCGGGAGTTTGCCTTGCTCGGCTCGGCCCGACAAGTTTGCGCCGGGACGTTTGCGCCGGGACGTGCGCCGGATCGGCTCCGCTGCGCGCGTTCGTTACCCCGGCTTCAACTCGATTTGCCCCCCGCCTGAGTGTCTCCCAGGCGTCGCGCTGCCGGACCGGCGAGCGCGGTGCGTTGTGCCGATCGCGCCGGTACCCGCACGAGCGCTGAAGTCTTACGTAACGCTCGCCGCTGTCGCCTTACCGTCCGATGCATATTCAAAGGCGTCCGAGAACATGCGCTCGCGCGCCAATCCACATGCCTCGAAGGCGAAGCGGCCGGCCTCGACCATCACTGGGGGGCCGCTCATGTAGACGTCGAAGCCGCTCAGATCCGGATGGTCTTCGACAATCGCCGTGTGCACGTAGCCGGTCCGACCGCTCCAGTCCGGGTCGGCCTCTGAGAGCACGGGAACGAATCGGAACCCCGGCAGCCGCCGGGCCCACACCTCCGGCAGATCGGCCAGATAGAGATCGCGGCGTGCGCGAACGCCCCAGTAGAGCGTGATCGGACGCGCGATGCCGATGTGGATCGCATGCTCGATCATTCCCTTTAGCGGCGCGAACCCGGTGCCGCCACCCATCATGAGGATCGGGCGGTCCGAGTCCTCCCGCAGCACGAAGGTTCCGAGCGGACCCTGGATCCGGAGGATGCTCTTCTCCGGCATGCTGTCGAACACAAACGCGGTGAACTCGCCGCCGGGGACATGGCGGACATGGAGTTCGATCTCGTTGTCGTCATGCGGGGCGTTGGCGATGGAGAAGGCGCGCCGCCGGCCGTCGCGAAGAATGAAGTCGAGATATTGCCCCGCGAGGAACTGGAGGCGCTGATGTTCCGGGAGCTTCAGGAAGAGGCGCATGACGTCGTGGCTCAAACGCTCCTTGCGCGACACCCGGCAGGGCAGCGTCATCACCTCGATCAGTGCGGCCGAGGACACCTCCCGTACGCTGAGGATCAGATCGCACGCCGGCACGGCCTGGCAGGTCAGGCAGGTGTCGTCCGGTTGGCCCTCAAGCCCTGCGGTCTTGCTGCTCGGATACGCGACTCGACCCTCGATCAGCCGTGCCGCACAGGATCCGCATTTGCCGTCGCGACAGCCGTAAGGCAGCCCGATGCCTTGACGCAGCGCCGCCCCGAGCAGGGTCTCGCCCGGCTCGACGGTGAAGTCGTGCCCGGCGGGGATGGTGTGAATCTTGAAACTCATGTGGCTCCTGGACGGCGTCCTGCGCCTGCTGCGAACGCCTGGTTTGGCATGGCTCTGAGCGGATCGCCTGTCGCGGCGGCCGGTGCGGTGCAAGGACCGATATGAAGCGCGTCGTCTAGCGTCCCGGCGGGGCCTATCGCCGCCTTACGGCGGGGTTCTCTGCGCGCATCGGTTTTCATTTCAGTCGCGCTCTGGCAATCTCAATGTATCGCGTACCGCGTCGGCAAACACAGGGGCAGTTTAGGCCATGCATGAGATTGTTGTCCTCGGCTGTGGATATGTGGGCACGCGGATTGCGCGCCAATACCAGGAGCGGGGCGCATCCGTGTGCGGGATCGTGCGCACGGATGCCGGACTGGAGCGCCTGGCCCAGGCCGGGATCCCTGGTCTGCGTTGGGATCTCGCCCATGATGGACCGGTTGATCTGCCGCTCGCCAAGGCGCGGGTCTTCCACTGCGCACCGCCGCCTGCAAGCGGGACCGAGGATCCGCTAACCCGCCGCTTCATCGATGCCTTTGCGCAGACCGGCCAGCCCCGTCGGCTGATCTACATCAGCACGACGGGCGTTTATGGCGACTGCGCCGGCCAGTGGATCGACGAGACCCAACCGGTCCAGCCGCTCGCTGACCGATCTCGTCGGCGTTGGGATGCCGAGGAGCGGCTGCGCGATTGGAGTCGGGCGCGTGGTGGGGAGTTGGTGATCCTGCGCGTGGCGGGGATTTATGGCCCGGACCGCCTGCCCCTGGAGCGGATTCGCTCGGGCGCACCACTGGTCAGGTCGCAGGAGGCGCCCTACACCAATCGGATCCATGTCGATGACCTGGTCACGGCCTGTATTGCTGCCATGGAGCGCGGCCAGTCCGGTTCGGTTTACAATGCCTGCGACGGTCATCCGAGCACCATGACCGAGTATTTCCAGGATGTTGCTGCCGCCGCCGGGCTTCCCGATCCGCCGCTGATCAGCCTGGAGGAGGCCGCCGATCAGGTCTCCGGTGGCATGCTGTCCTACCTTAGCGAGTCACGCCGGATTCGCAACGATCGACTCCGCACGCAGCTGGGCGTGACATTGCGCTACCCGACGCTTGCCGACGGGCTGCGTGCGCTGTTTTAACGCAGCGGTTTTGCCATGTCCCGGTGCCGCGTTGCCGATTATGATTCGACCCAACAACCAAAAAAGGAGCAACCCGATGAAGAGAACAGACCGTCAAGCGCCCGCTGTCTTGGCCGCCATGCTTGCAGGGGCGGTTTTTGCGGCGCCTGCCAGCGCATTGGAGGAAGGTGATTTCCGCTACGACAGCACCGAGAATCTCTACAAAATCTGCGCGACCCCGGCGGATTCCGACATGTATGGGGCCGCGTCCCTGGCCTGTCGCGCCTTCCTCGAGGCGTCGGTTCAGTATCACGATGCGGTGACGCATAAAGAAGGTCTCAAGCGACTGGTCTGTTACCCCAAGGGCGCGACCATCGAGGACGCGCGCGAGGCATTTATCGCCTGGGGTAAGGCCAATGCGGGCAATGCGGTGCTGATGGGCGAGCAGCCGGTGAAGGGTGTGGTCCGCGCGCTTGCAGCCAAATATCCTTGCCCCAAGTAGCTCATCAGCTTTAGCGCGAGTGGTGTCGGCCAGCGGCTCGACGCCCTCGATTTTCAGGACCTGGATCTTCAGGCCCTTGATTTTCAGAGAGACTCAAACGATGAAACGCAGCATGATCACCGCAGCCGTTGTCGGTATCTTTTTCCTCGCCGGGTGCGGTACCACTACGACCTCACGGGTGGCGACCGGCACCGGCATGGGTGCGGCCACGGGAGCCGTCATCGGCTCCTTTGGTGCCAACGCAGGTAAGGGCGCGCTAATCGGCGCTGGCGTCGGCGCGCTCGGCGGACTGCTTGCCGACGAGCATGCGCGGGGAAGTTTCAACAACTGAGCCCCGCGATTGTTCACCGGCATTGCCGGCTGACGGCACCAAGGCTGAATCGGACTGAATCGGTCGAGCGGTTTTGACGTGAAACGACGTGAAATCCAGTTGACGCGTCGCGCTTGATCCACTAGCTTTCAAGTGGAATTAAACGCCGCGTTGCCGGGGATCCGGTTCAAAATCTATGTCAGAATCAACGTCTGATTTATTTGCCGTCCCCGGGGCTCTGCTGGGATCGTCCAGACGCCGCTCGGACTCTGCGATCTTGAGACGTGCCGGACAGCCCCCGGCACAGCCGAGACCTTGTTTTGCGGCGTCACCTTTTGCGGTGCGTGGGGGTCTGCATCCAGATCCCTGCCCCGTCAATCGTTCCGGTGCGTCGGGATCGGTATTGAGAATCCTGCGCCGTCAATCGTCCCGTTCAGCCGGGCGCTTCAACTGCACTGCTTCCCCCGCCCGTGTTGATGACCTGCGCGTGTGCCGGGGTCCGTGTCACCCCCTGTCGAGCCGACTTGTGTGTTGGCCGCTCGGCAGTCCTGGCTCGACCAACGCACACCAGCATGAGAGACAGCCATGAGGATCTACGTAGGAAATCTGACTTATAGCGTGACCGACGACGACTTACGGGACGTCTTCGGCCAGTTCGGCGAGATCGCGGCGGCGGAGGTGATCAAGGATAAGTTTTCCGGTCAATCCAAAGGCTTCGGATTCGTCGATATGCCCAACAAATCGGAGGCCGACGCGGCCATCAAGGCGTTGAACGAGACCGACTACAAGGGACGCAAGCTTACGGTCAACGAGGCGCGTCCGCGTGCCGAGCGTCCGCGGGGCGGTGGGGGAGGGGGGCGCTACTGAGCCCGTCGTTCGAGTCATTATCCAGGGACGATCGCCGTCGGGGCGCGTTGCGCCGCCGGCGTCGATTCGTACCCTCGGTGTCGTTCCGCGGTCCCCTTGTCAGACGTTCCCGTTCGGGGCGATCCCGAGACTGTTCCAGATCCCGTCGACCCTCTCGCGTGTCGCATCGTCCATCCGGATCGGGTTTCCCCACTCGCGCGTCGTCTCCCCCGGCCACTTGTTCGTCGCATCGAAACCGATCTTGGATCCCAGCCCCGACACCGGGGAGGCGAAATCCAGATAGTCGATCGGCGTATTTTCGATCATCACCGTGTCGCGCGCCGGATCCATCCGCGTCGTCATGGCCCAGATCACATCGGTCCAATCACGCGTGCAGACGTCGTCATCCACGATGATGACGAACTTGGTGTACATGAACTGACGCAGGAAGGACCAGACACCCATCATGACCCGCTTGGCGTGTCCCGG
>JBGSKP010000479.1:0-3046 GCA_041741175.1 Thiocapsa sp.
GCTCCTGGCTGAATCAGCTTGGTCACGTTATCGTTCGGCACGGCATATCGCTCCTTCGGTGGAGAAGTGAGGTCGTCAAGCAACCTCACGATATGCCGCCTTCACCGATTCACGCCGTCACCAACTTCCGGCCATAGCTCCCAATGCCTCCCAGAAGCACGTCTGCGCCGGCCCCGCCGATAAGAACATCGTCGCCGTCGAAGCCCCAGATCACGTCGTCCCCGCCCAGCCCCGACAAATGATCGTGACCGCCGAACCCGATCATGATGTCTGGGGTGATGTCATTGCCCAGCATCACGTCGTTGCGCCAGCTACCGCTCACGATGCCGTTCCGTGGGTCGAGGATCTGCGCGACCTCGCCCCAATAGATTCCGATGCGACCGTCTGAAAGAAGCTGGACACGCGCTGGGTGTTGGTCGCCTGCCTCCGGTCCATTGACGAGGATCTGATCTGTCAGCGCAGTGCCGTCACCGGCGAACAGACGCGCATAGATGTCAAAGTTTCCGGAGCTGTTATCCGACCAGACGGCGACAAAGCGTCCCCCCACCAGGTTCGCGTCTGGCCCGAGCGCGACGATATGCAGGTTCTTCTGGTCTCCGAGGGTTGTCTCGCTCAACCGGAGAGCTGCACCTGCATTGCCACCAGAATCGACGATCCGAGCTCCCACCCCGAATCCGTCGCTGTCGCCTGGGATGCCCGAAGTAGATGTGTAGCCGACCACGAACGCGTCGATCCCCTTGAGACCGGTGACCACGGGTTCTGAAGACGCGTTCGCGACAATGGCAAACTCTGTCCCGACGGGCGCGTTGAGACTGTTGAATACCCGGCCGTGCACGTCACCGCTCAAGGGGTCGCTCCACACTGCCGCCGAACCACCTCTGGTGAGCGCTGCAACCTGCGGATAGAGCGGGGCGGGAGTGGCGGTGCCTATCTCATAGAACCACTCGGAGATCACATTGCCTTGCGCATCGAAACGCGCAAACGCCCCATTGTGGGCCGTGGAGGACAACCAGCCGACAAGGAAGCTATCGTCTTCGAACACGGCAGTGTCCACGCTGGTCGCGGGGAAACCAGTGATGCCGTAGCTTTCCATGTAGATCTGTGGATGGCTTGAGCCATCCGCGCTGATGAGCGTCACACTCAGCGATAGTTGAATGCCTTGGATATCTACGGCTGTCAGGACAACCTCACCGGAGCTCAGGGCTGTCATGCGCGGCGAGACGTAAGAGTTTGAAAATGCTTCTTCTGGGAAATACTCGCGCTGCCCAAGAAGTTGACCCGCGGTGTCGTATCTCTCTACCCAAATCCGAGTGAATGCAAACAATCCGCTCTCTGTTCCTGCTGCAAGGTAACCTGCCTCGTTCGGCAATGTTACTGCATTTAACCCCGATAGGGCCGCGAACTGACTTCCCCAAAGTTGAAGCGACATGACCCACCCTCAATTTTACACGCTTACGGACTTAAAGTAGCAAGGTCGAGATCACAAGCAACCACCTCGTTCAAACCCTCGCTACACTCGGCCTCTCAGCGTTGCGGTTCAATGCGCCGCCCCTTCGAATGCTCTCTGCAGGTCGGGAGTCTGCCTGCGTCCGGGAGCTATGGCCGGAAGTTGGTGACGGCATGAATCGGTGAAGGCGGCATGCCTGCGACAGGGAGAGTGGTCGACTCAGCGGGCGACGCCAGCCCGGACAATGACATCATGTCGGTGCGATCGCTCGGTCGCGCGCTTGCGATATTGAATCCACGACCGTCAGGCCATGAAGAATTTTCTCGAGCCTGAGCCAGCGGAGGGGGAGAATGCCGCTTGGCACGAGTGCCGGAAACCGAGCGCGCCCGTCGCCCGGCCAGCGATCTGGCAAAAGGTGGAAGCGTCGATAGCCTGATTTTAATGGTACCGCCTTCTGGGATCGAACCAGAGACCTCTAGATCCACAATCTAGCGCTCTAACCATCTGAGCTAAGGCGGCACATCACCGTCCGGCGCGGGTGCTGCGCGTGGCTCCGTCGCTGGGGCCAGGCCGCAAGCCTGCATGGAGGTGGCAGGCCCCATGGCGAAGTGTGAGCCGGGGCCAGACACGCAAAACGCCGACCCGAGGTCCGTGGACCCCGGCTGTCAGCGCTCGCGCGTGGCGCGTAACATAGTCGGCTTCCGCCCGCCCGCCAAGGGAGAAGTAGCGCAGGCGCGACCGGCCGCCGCGGGGGCGCTCACACGCGTGGACGAGCAGCAACCGGATCGATCGGGACGCAGCCGGCGTTAAGGTTTCTTCTGCGCTTTCTGGGCGGCCTCCGCCATCAGCTTGTTGAGTTCCTGGGCCTGCCGGGTCAGCGTCTCCATCTGGCGCCGCGCAAAGCGCTGCTGGATCTCGACGTACTCCTTGAGGTCGCGCGCGCGCGCCAGATCGCTGGCGAAGCCGAAGCTCGCGTCGACGTTCTCCTCGGCATACTTGAGCGCGCGCCCCTGCATCTCGCGTGCGCCGGTCGCGAAGGCGTCTGACGACTGGGCCATCATGTCCTGGGCCTTGCGCGCCATGTCGAGGAACTGAGAGTAGGCGGAGCGCGCCTGCTCGACATTGCGCTCGGCAAGCTCGCGGATGGGATCGGGAATCTCGAATTGCTTGTCGGACACTGGACACCTCCTTGAACCGGGTCATGGACCGCTGCCGGCTTCGCGCGCGGCCGGCAGGATCACCTCCGCAAAGAGGGCGCCGCACGCCTCCCCCGGCGGAGGCGCATGATATCGCATCCGCGCCCGTCTGGCGATGCGGTCGGGCGTGCGCTGGAAGCCGATCAACTGTGCTCTCCAGCCATCACGTGTCCGCGAGACGTTGTTTTTCTCGAACGCGGTTCGATTACGTTAGGGACGCTTCACCCACACGGTGCGGACATTTGGCCTGTCCTCGCCAGCGGCCAGCTCGCGGTCGCGCTCAGTCACACCAACGGTCATCAGGGGATAGTGTCCATGTCCAGTGCCCAGCATCATCCGACGCGCCGACGTTTCGCGGCTCTGGTCGCCTCCGTCGCCGTGGCGCTCGGCGCCGCCTCGAGCG
>JBGSKP010000480.1:0-12705 GCA_041741175.1 Thiocapsa sp.
GAAGCCGTGGCGCCAGAAAGGTACCGGCCGGGCACGCGCGGGTAGCTCGCGCAGCCCGATCTGGCGTTCCGGCGGCGTGACCTTCGCCGCGAAGCCACAGGACTATAGCCAGAAAGTAAACCGGAAGATGTATCGTGGCGCTGTGCGCTCGATTCTCTCCGAGCTGATCCGTCAGGGTCGTCTTGTTGTGGTCGAGGACGTGCGTGTTGCCGCGCCCAAGACTAAAGAGCTGCTGGCCCTGCTGAAGCAGCACGAGCTGTTCGACGTGCTGATTCTGACCGATGGATTTGACGACAACCTCTATCTGGCATCACGCAACATCCCGAAGGTCGATGTCATGGCCGTTCAGGATGTCGACCCCGTGAGCATGGTGGCCTTCGATACGGTGCTGGCCACCGAAGCGGCGGTGAAGCATCTGGAGGAGCGGTTGGCATGAACAATGAGCGTCTCATGAATGTGCTGCTTGCGCCGATCGTTTCCGAGAAGACATCTCGCGCCGGCGATCTGACGGGTCAGTATGGTTTTCGGGTTGCAACGGATGCAACGAAGCGGGAGATCGCGCGGGCTGTCGAGTTGCTGTTCGACGTTAAAGTCGACGCGGTACAGGTCCTGAACGTCAAGGGCAAAATCAAGCGGCATGGCCAGCGTCTCGGGAAGCGCAGCGATTGGCGCAAGGCGTATGTGCGCCTCCAGGCCGGTCACGACATCGACTTCGGCGGCGGCGCCTGAGCTGGCCGGCCCACAGCAGCGGATAGACCAAGATGGCAATCGTAAAAACAAAACCGACGTCCCCGGGGCGCCGCTTCGTCGTCAAGGTGACCTCTCCCGAGCTGCATAAGGGTGCGCCCTATGCCCCGCTCGTCGAGAAGAAGTCGAAGAACGGCGGGCGCAACAACCTCGGTCGCATCACGGTGCGTCACCAGGGTGGCGGCCACAAGCAACACTACCGGGTCGTCGACTTCAAGCGCAATAAGGAAGGCGTTCCTGCGGTTGTCGAGCGCCTGGAATATGATCCGAATCGCACTGCACACCTGGCGCTGCTGAAGTATGCCGATGGCGAGCGTGCCTACATCATCGCCGCGAAGGGCCTGGCTGTGGGGTCGCGTGTGGAAGCAGGCGAGGCCGCGCCGATCAGCGCCGGCAATTGCATGCCGCTGCGCAACGTGCCCGTCGGAACGCAGGTTCATTGCGTCGAGATGCGGCCGGGTAAGGGCGCACAGATGGCGCGCGCCGCTGGGAGTTCCGCGCAGCTGGTTGCCCGCGACGGCAAGAGCGCGACCCTGCGTCTACGGTCGGGTGAGATGCGCAAGGTTCATGTCGATTGTCGCGCCGTGATCGGCGAGGTCGGCAACAGCGAAAACAGCCTCCGGAAGCTCGGCAAAGCCGGCGCGACGCGCTGGCGCGGTGTCCGGCCGACGGTTCGTGGCGTGGTCATGAACCCGGTCGACCACCCGCACGGTGGTGGCGAGGGGCGTACGTCCGGTGGACGTCACCCGGTGACGCCGTGGGGTGTCCCGACCAAGGGTCATAAGACACGCAACAATAAGCGGACCGACGCGATGATTGTGCGTCGTCGCGGTCGCAAGTAATTAAGGCGAGGTTGAGCAAGTGCCACGTTCGATTCGAAAAGGACCCTTTGTCGACCACCATCTGATTAAGAAGGTCGAAGAGGCGGTCGCCCAAAACAGCAAGCGCCCGATCAAGACCTGGTCGCGCCGCTCCATGGTGCTGCCGGAGATGGTTGGATTGACCATAGCGGTCCACAACGGGCGTCAGCACGTGCCGGTGCTCGTCAATGAAAACATGATCGGTCATAAGCTCGGTGAGTTCGCGTTGACGCGGACCTATCGGGGCCATGCAGCCGACCGCAAGGCGAAGAAGCGTTAGCCGGAGATGGGGATGCGAGCCGAAGCAACACTGAAATATGCGCGGGTCTCTGCCCAAAAGGCCCGGTTGATCGCGGATATGATCCGCGGGCGCGCCGTCGAAGAGGCCCTGAACACGCTGACATTCAGCACCCAGAAGAGTGCAGGGATCATCAAGAAGGTCCTGGAGTCCGCGGTGGCCAATGCGGAGCACAATGTGGGTGCCGATATCGACGAGCTGAAGGTAGCCTCGATTCAAGTCGACGAGGGCCCGACGATGAAGCGGATCCGGCCACGGGCCAAGGGTCGCGCCAATCGCATCATGAAGCGTACCAGCCACATCCGGCTGACCGTGGCTGAAGGCTAAGGGGACCAGTATGGGACAGAAAGTTCATCCAAATGGCATCCGCCTTGGCATCGTCAAGGACTGGACCTCGAAGTGGTACGCGACATCGAAGGATTACGCCAACTTCCTGAACACCGATCTTCAGGTGCGGACGTTTTTGCGCAAAGAGCTGGCGAAGGCGTCGGTCAGCCGGATTCAAATCGATCGCCCGGCCAAGAATGCGCATATCACCATTCATACTGCTCGCCCCGGCGTGGTGATCGGCAAGAAGGGCGAAGACATCGATAAGCTGCGTGCCCGTGTCTCCAAGATGATGGGGATTCCGGTTCACATCAGTATCGAGGAGATCCGCAAGCCCGAGCTCGACGCACAGTTGGTGGCTGAAGGTATCGCCCAGCAACTGGAGCGTCGCATCATGTTTCGTCGCGCGATGAAGCGCGCCATTCAGAACACGATGCGGCTTGGTGCCGAGGGTGTTCGGGTGAATGTGGCAGGCCGCTTGAACGGGGCTGAGATTGCTCGGACCGAGTGGGCGCGCGAAGGCCGGGTGCCTCTGCATACCCTGCGGGCCGATATCGATTATGGATTCGCTGAAGCCCGCACGACCTACGGCATCATCGGCGTGAAGGTCTGGATCTTCAAAGGCGAGGTGTTCGGTGATCAACTCCCCGAAGAGCCGGCGCCGAAGGCGTCGGCGAGAAGGGGTTAAGTCATGCTGCAACCAAAACGTACGAAATTCCGCAAACAACACAAGGGGCGCAATCGCGGCCTTGCGCAAAGCGGCAACAAAGTCAGCTTCGGCGACTTTGGGCTGAAAGCCGTGGGGCGTGGTCGCTTGACAGCGCGTCAGATCGAGGCAGCGCGTCGGGCGATCACGAGAAAGGTGAAGCGCGGTGGAAAGCTCTGGATCCGTGTGTTTCCCGATAAGCCGGTCTCCAAGAAGCCTCTCGAAGTCCGCATGGGTAAGGGAAAAGGCAACGTCGAGTATTGGGTGGCCTTGGTTCAGCCCGGCTTGGTTCTTTACGAGATTGAAGGCGTGACTGAAGAGCTGGCCCGCGAGGCGTTCGAGCTTGCCGCCGCGAAGCTCCCGGTACAGACCACCTTTGAAAGACGGATGATCCTGTGATGAAGGCGAACGAGCTGAGGCAGCGCAGTGCTGAGGACCTCCAGAAGGAACTGATGAGCCTGTTGCGCGAGCAATTTAATCTGCGCATGCAGAGGGGCACCGGCCAATTGTCGAAGCCCTCACAAATGAAGGCCGTTCGTCGGGAAATCGCCCGCGTGAAAACGGTCATGGGCGAGCAGAAGGCGGGCGCGAAATCATGAGCGAGCAGACCAATAGCAACCGGACATTGGATGGCCGCGTCACCAGCAGTGCGATGGACAAGACGGTCACGGTGTTGATCGAGCGCACGGTGAAGCATCCTTTGTATGGTAAGTTCATGCGTCGTTCGACCAAGATTCATGCGCATGACGAAGAGAACGCCTGCGCCGAGGGCGATCTGGTCCGGGTGGAGCAGTGTCGGCCGCTCTCCAAGACGAAGACGTGGCGCTTAATCGAAATTCTCGAAAAGGCGCGTTGAGACAGCGTTGACGCACCAGGCCGGATCGCCGCCGCATGGTGGGCGACGAAGGCCCTCTTGGCAGCAGCCGGCGGCCGCAACAGGTTAGGTAAATAGTCATGATTCAGATGCAAACCGATCTCAGTGTCGCCGACAACAGCGGCGCGCGACGGGTGCAGTGCATCAAGGTTCTCGGCGGATCGCATCGGCGATACGCGGGCATCGGTGATGTCATCAAGGTCACCGTCAAGGATGCTATTCCGCGCGGTAAGGTCAAGAAAGGCGATGTTTTCAATGCGGTCGTCGTGCGCACGCGCAAGGGTGTGCGGCGTCCCGATGGATCCTGCATCCGTTTCGACGGGAATGCGGCCGTGCTCTTGAACAATCAGCTCCAGCCGATCGGAACCCGTATCTTTGGGCCGGTGACGCGCGAGCTCCGCGGCGAGCGGTTCATGAAGATCATCTCGCTCGCGCCTGAAGTGCTGTAGGGAGTCGGCCGATGCAGAAGATCAAAAAAGGTGACGACGTCATGGTCATCACCGGCAAAGACAAGGGTAAGCGCGGCACGGTGTTGCGCGTGCTCGACAAGGATCATGTGATCGTCGAGAACATCAACATCGCCCGTAAACATCAGAAGGCGAATCCGCAGGCCGGCGAGCCGGGTGGAATCGTCGAGAAGGTGATGCCGATCCAGGTCTCGAATGTTGCGCTTTACAACCCGCAAAAGGGCGGACCCGACCGGGTAGGATTCAAAGTCCTCGAAGACGGCCGTAAGGTTCGCGTGTTCAAGTCGGACGGCGAAGTCGTCGACGTCTGACCGAAGGAAACGAGATGACCAGACTACAGAAAGATTATCAAGAACGCGTGGTCGGCCTGTTGCGGGAGAGGTTCGGCTTTAAGAGCGTCATGCAAGTCCCGCGACTCGAAAAGATTACGCTCAATATGGGCGTTGGCGAGGCGGTTGCCGATAAGAAAGTCATGGATAATGCCGTGGCCGATCTGCGTAAGATCGCCGGCCAGCAGCCGATCGTTACCTTCGCCCGCAAATCCGTCGCCGGCTTCAAGATTCGTGAAGGCTGGCCGATCGGCTGCAAGGTGACCCTGCGGCGCGAACGCATGTACGAGTTCATGGATCGTCTGGTCAGCGTAGCCATCCCGCGTATCCGCGATTTCCGTGGTTTAAGTGCGAAATCGTTTGACGGTCGTGGGAACTACTCGATGGGCGTACGTGAGCAGATTATTTTCCCCGAGATCGACTACGACAAGATCGATACTCTGCGGGGACTCGACATCACGATAACGACATCGGCGCGGACGGACGAAGAAGGGCGCGCGCTGCTTGAGGCGTTCCACTTCCCGTTCCGTACCTGAGGCCGACACGATGGCAAAAAAGAGTATGATTGCGCGCGACCACAAGCGCACCTTGATCGCGGCGCGCTTCGCCGGTAAACGTGCGGCGCTGAAGGCTGTGATCAACAATCGCAGCGCGAGCGGTGAGCAGGTCGAAGAGGCCCTCGCCAGCCTGCATAAGCTTCCGCGCGATGCGGGCCCAACGCGTCAACAGCGTCGCTGTCGCGTCAGTGGTCGTCCGCATGCCGTCTACCGCAAGTTCGGCCTGTCGCGAAACAAATTGCGCGAGGCCGTGATGCGCGGGGATGTGCCCGGCGTGGTTAAGGCGAGCTGGTAAACCAGCCCGGTTGTTTTCCTATTTTAAGTCTTACCAAGGCGGCCCTCCGGGCCGTCTCGGCCCGTTGAACCTGCTGGGTATCGCACCGCAAGGGTGGTCTGACCCCCGGAGTAGCTCATGAGTATGTCGGATCCGATTGCGGATATGCTGACGCGTATCCGTAACGGCCAACAGCGCGGCAAAATCACGATCGCGATGCCATCGTCAAAGCAGAAGGTCGCGATCGCGAACCTCCTGAAGGACGAGGGCTATATCGCCGAAGCGACTGTCGAGCCTAATGGCTGTAAGCCCGTACTGGTTGTCAAGCTGAAGTATTTTCGGGGTAAGCCCGTCATCGAGCAGCTCACGCGCGTCTCCCGGCCGGGCCTGCGGATCTACCGCGGCAAAGATGATCTGCCGAAGGTCTGGGCGGGTCTGGGAATTGCGATCGTCTCCACCTCTCAAGGCTTGATGACCGATCGTGCAGCCCGCCAGTCCGGGCACGGCGGCGAGATCATCGCCTACGTCGCCTAAGGGGATACGATCATGTCACGAGTTGCAAAAGCAGCGATCGTCGTCCCGAAGGGCGTTACGGTCGAAATTTCAGGCCAGGACGTTACTGTCAAGGGCTCGAAAGGCACACTGGAGTGGGCTGTTCATCCGAAAGTCTCGATCTCGCAGGTCGACGGCGAGCTGCGTTTCGAGCCGATGCCGGGGCACGCAGATGCCTGGGCCATGGCGGGGACGACGCGCGCGCTCCTGAACAATATGGTGGTGGGGTGCAGTACCGGCTTCGTGCGCAAGCTCGCGCTCGTCGGAGTTGGCTACCGCGCACAGGCGAAGGGCGACGTGCTCAACCTGAGTCTGGGTTTCTCCCACCCGATCGATTACCCGGTGCCCGATGGCATCTCAATCGAGACCCCGAGCCAGACGGAGATCGTCGTCTCGGGTGCCGACAAACAACGTGTCGGACAGGTCGCCTCGGAGATCCGGGGATTCCGGCCGCCGGAGCCTTACAAGGGCAAGGGCGTGCGTTACGCGGACGAAGACGTCCTGCGTAAGGAAGCCAAGAAGAAATAGGGGTCTCGATAATGGATAAGAAACAAGCTCGCCTGCGTCGTGCGACGCGGGCCAGGGCCAAGATTCGTGAACTCGGTGTCTACCGGTTGTGCGTGCATCGCACACCTCGGCATATTTATGCCCAGGTGATCTCGCCGGAAGGCAACCGTGTCGTCGCGAGTGCGTCGACCGTCGAGCCTGCCATCCGTGAGATCGTTCCGGGACACAAGGGCAACATCAGCGCGGCCGCGACCATCGGCAAAGCAATCGCCGAGCGCGCATTGTCCGCCGGGGTCGAGAGTGTGGCGTTCGACCGCTCCGGGTTCCGCTATCACGGCCGTCTCAAGGCGCTTGCGGATGCCGCGCGCGAGAACGGGCTGAAATTCTAGGGGTACGAGCATGGCGAACTACAACAATCCGAAAACCGAAGGGGATGATCTCCTCGAGAAGCTGGTCGCGGTCAACCGTGTCGCGAAGGTCGTGAAGGGCGGGCGCCAGTTCGGGTTCGCTGCCTTGACCGTGGTCGGCGACGGTAAAGGCCGCGTCGGCTTCGGCAGGGGCAAGGCCCGCGAAGTGCCGGTTGCGATCCAGAAGGCAATGGAAAACGCCCGCAAGAACATGATCGAGGTGAAGCTGAACGGCAGCACCCTGCAATACCCGCTCAACGGTCGGCATGGCGCTGCAAAAGTCTTCATGCAGCCGGCTTCCGAAGGTACCGGGATCATTGCCGGTGGCGCCATGCGCGCGGTCTTCGAAGTTCTGGGCGTGCAGAACGTTCTGGCCAAATGCATCGGGACGAACAACCCGATCAACGTCGTTCGCGCGACCGTTCAGGGACTGCGGGCGATGAATGATCCCGAGACCATCGCGGCGAAGCGAGGCAAAACGGTCGCGGAGATTCTGGGGTAGACCATGTCCGACAAGAAGATGATGAAAGTCAAATTGGTGCGCAGCGCTCACGGCCGTCTCGCCAACCATAAGGCATGCGTGCGGGGGCTTGGGCTGCGGCGGATGCACCACGTGGTCGAGGTTGAAGACACGCCTTGCACGCGCGGTATGGTGAACACCGTTTCTTACATGGTTTCGATCGTGGAGGATGGTCGTGATGCGGCTCAATGATCTCAAGCCCGATGCGGGCAGCCGTCCGGCGTCCAAGCGCGTTGGTCGCGGTATCGGCAGCGGTCTCGGCAAGACCTGTGGACGTGGCCACAAGGGCCAGAAATCGCGTAAGGGCGGTTTCCATAAGGTCGGCTTTGAAGGCGGCCAAATGCCGCTGCAGCGTCGCCTGCCCAAGGTGGGCTTCCGCTCGCGCAAAGCGGCTGCAAGTGCTGAGGTCCGTCTGAGCGAGCTGTCGCGGGTCGACGGCGACACCATCGATCTGCCCGCTCTCGTGCAGGCTCGCGTGTTGAGCCAGTCGATCAAGGTTGCGAAAATCATCGCGTCCGGGGAGATCGGCCGTGCCGTGACGGTTCGTGGATTGGGCGTAACAAAGGGTGCCCGGGCCGCGATCGAAGCCGCCGGCGGCACCATCGAAGACTAGCGTAAAGGCGCGAAACGGATGGCTAAGAACGTCGGATCGATGGGCCAAGCCCTCGGTGGTATGGGGCGCTTGACGGAGCTACGGGCACGTTTACTGTTCGTCGTCGGTGCCCTCCTGGTCTACCGCATCGGAACATTCATCCCCGTTCCGGGTGTGAATCCGGAGGCGTTGGCCATTCTGTTCGACCAGAATCAAGGGTCGATCCTGGACATGTTCAACATGTTCTCCGGAGGTGCTCTGGAGCGCGCGAGTCTGTTCGCACTCGGGATCATGCCCTACATCTCCGCATCCATCATCATGCAGCTGATGACCTCGGTTGTTCCCAAGCTGGAACAGCTTAAGAAAGAAGGCGAATCGGGTCGTCGCAAGATTACCCAGTACACGCGCTACGGTACCGTCGTGCTTGCAACCTTTCAGGCCGTTGGTATCTCGATGGCGTTGCAGGGGCAGACTGCAGGCGGATCGGCGTTGGTGTCTCACACCGGCTTCGGGTTCGTCTTCACAGCGACGGTATCACTCGTGACCGGCACCATGTTCCTGATGTGGCTGGGTGAGCAGATCACCGAGCGCGGCATCGGCAACGGCATCTCGATGATCATCTTCGCCGGCATTGTTGCAGGGTTGCCAGCGGCCCTAGGCGGGACGCTCGAGCTGGCACGCACCGGGGAAATGAATTCGCTCGCTGTCCTGGCCCTCTTTGCCATGGCGCTCGCCGTCACTGCCTTTGTCGTGTTTGTGGAGCGCGGGCAGCGTCGCATTACCGTGAACTATGCGCGCCGCCAGCAGGGGCGGAAGATGATGCAGGCGCAGAGTACGCACCTGCCGCTCAAGCTGAACATGGCCGGCGTGATTCCACCGATTTTCGCCTCCAGCATCATTCTCTTCCCGGGAACGCTGGGGCAGTGGTTCGGAAGCAGCGAGGACATGCGCTGGCTGGCGGATATTACAGCGAAGCTCTCGCCCGGCGAACCGGTATACGTGCTGCTCTATGCGGCGGCGATCATCTTCTTTTGCTTTTTTTATACTGCATTGGTCTTTAACGCAAAAGACACGGCAGATAATCTGAAGCGATCCGGCGCCTTTATCCCCGGGATTCGGCCCGGCGAGCAGACGGCACGCTACATCGACACCGTGATGACCCGCCTGACTGCTGCCGGGGCGATCTACATCACCGCCGTGTGTCTGCTCCCGGAGTTTTTGATTGTCGGATACAACGTCCCCTTCTACTTCGGCGGCACATCTTTGTTGATCGTAGTTGTTGTGGTAATGGATTTTATGGCCCAGGTTCAGGCTCATTTGATGTCACATCAATACGAGGGTCTGATGCGGAAGGCAAACCTTAAGTCGCCGGGCGCCGGCATGCTGCGCTGAGAGCGCTCGAGTCTGAAGGAGAGAACAATGAAAGTACGTGCATCCGTTAAGAAGTTGTGCCGGAACTGCAAAATTATCCGGCGCAACGGCATCGTTCGGGTGATCTGCAAAGATCCGCGCCACAAGCAACGCCAGGGATAGGGTTATGGGGTTGACTGAAGGGTTCAGTTTGTTACACTGCGCGGTTTACCCGCATGGCATTTTGGATTTTAGGGGTTTCTAAGCTATGGCCCGTATCGCCGGCGTCAACATCCCGGACAAGAAGCACGCTGTCATTGCGCTGACTTCTATTTATGGCATTGGCCGCGTGCGCGCCGCTGTGATCTGTGACTCCGCCGGTGTTCCGCGCGATGCCAAGGTCCAGAGTCTCACCGAAGAAGAAGTCGACAAGCTCCGCAACGAGGTTGCGAAGTTCTCTGTCGAGGGTGACCTGCGGCGTGAAGTGTCGATGAACATCAAGCGCTTGATGGATCTCGGCTGTAATCGCGGCATTCGCCACCGGCGCGGCCTGCCGTTGCGCGGCCAGCGGACACGGACGAATGCACGTACCCGTAAGGGCCCGCGTCGTCCCATCAAACGTTAAGGGCGCTTGGGCGCAGCGAAAGGGCTGGATAACCTCGAATGGCAAAACCGACTCGTACCGTTAAGAAAAAGATTAAGAAGCAGGTGGCCGATGGGATCGCCCACGTCCACGCTTCTTTCAACAACACCATCATCACCATCACGGATCGCCAGGGCAATGTGTTGTCTTGGGCGACCGCCGGCGGATCCGGGTTTCGCGGATCGCGTAAAAGTACCCCATTTGCCGCTCAGGTGGCTGCCGATAAGGCGGGTCAGGCGGTCAAGGATTACGGTTTGCGCAATCTGGACGTCAATGTGAAGGGTCCTGGTCCGGGTCGTGAGTCCGCCGTGCGCGCCCTCAATAACGCTGGATTTAAGATCACGAGCATCACCGACGTGACCCCGATCCCGCACAACGGCTGCCGACCGCCCAAAAAGCGGCGCGTCTGATTACAGGAACAGGTAGATACATGGCACGTTATACAGGCCCAACCTGCAAGCTCGCTCGGCGCGAAGGGACTGATCTCTCCCTGAAGAGTCGGGCGCGTGCGCTGGATACCAAGTGCAACCTTGAGAAGCAGCCCGGCCAGACCACCGACCGGCGTCGCCGCCTCTCCGATTACGGGGTGCAGTTGCGCGAGAAGCAGAAGGTCCGCCGCATCTACGGGCTGATGGAGCGTCAGTTCCGGAACTACTACAAGAAGGCTGCTCAGGCCAAAGGTGCGACGGGTGAAAACCTGCTCCAGCTCTTGGAGCGGCGGCTCGACAACGTGGTGTTTCGGATGGGCTTTGGTTCGACGCGCTCCGAGGCGCGGCAGCTTGTGAGTCACAAGGGCATCCTGGTCAACGGACGCGTCGTGAATATTGCGTCCTTCCAGGTCGGAGCCGATGACCACGTGGAGGTTCGCGAGCCTGCGAAGAAGCAGGTGCGCGTTCAAAACGCCCTGGCTCTCGCGGAGCAGTATGGTTTTCCGGATTGGGTCGAAGTCGACAGCAAAGGCTTTAAAGGGGTCTTCAAGCGAATCCCTGACCGTTCCGACCTGCCGGCCGACATCAACGAGTCGCTGATCGTCGAGCTGTACTCCAAGTAGGGAGCTTCGTGAGGGGCACTGAATGACTGACGCTATTGGCGAATTTCTCAAGCCGCGCATCGTAAAGGTCGAGGCGATCGACGGCAGCCCGACGCATGCGCGGGTCTCGTTGGAGCCGCTTGAGCGCGGTTTCGGGCACACCCTCGGAAACGCCTTGCGCCGGATCCTCCTGTCTTCGATGGACGGGTGGGCCGTTACGGAAGTCGAGATTCAGGGCGTGTTGCATGAGTACACCACGATCCCGGGCGTTCAGGAGGACGTGCTTGAGATTCTACTCAACCTCAAGCAGCTTGCCATCTCCTTGAAGGGAAAAGACGAGGCGACCTTCACGCTTAGCAAGACCGGTCAGGGGGTGGTGACCGCGGCGGATATCGCGATCGATCACTCGGCGGAAATTGCCAATCCACAGCTGGTCATTGCCAACATGACGTCAGGCGAGCTGAGTATGACCATGACTGTGCGTCGCGGTCGCGGCTATGAGCCGGCCACGCAGCGGGAGCTTGACGAGGGTGAGGATCGGCCGATCGGCAAGCTGCCACTCGATGCGTCCTACAGCCCGGTGCGGCGCGTCGCGGTCGAGGTGCAGTCCGCACGGGTGGAGCAGCGGACCGATTTGGACAGACTCGTTATCGACCTGGAGACCAACGGGACGATCGACCCGCGCGAGGCGATTCAGCGAGCAGCGACCATTCTGCGCGATCAGCTATCGAGCTTCGTTGCATTGGAAGGCTCCGGGCCGACCGACAGTCAGCTTCTTGAGGCGCGCGACGAGGCATCGTCCTACGACCCGATTCTGTTGCGCCCGGTCGATGATCTGGAGCTGACCGTTCGTTCCGCGAACTGCCTGAAGGCGGAAAACATCTACCTGATCGGTGACCTGATTCAGCGCACCGAGGTGGAATTGCTTAAGACGCCAAACCTCGGCAAGAAGTCGCTGACGGAGATCAAGGACGTTCTGGCTACGCGCGGATTGTCGCTTGGCATGCGTCTGGAGAACTGGCCTCCGGAGAATATTGCCGAACTCGGCATTCGCTAACCGTATTCGATTCAAGAACTATTCGGGATTAGGATCATGCGTCATCGCAATGCCGGAAGGCATCTCAATCGCACCGGCTCGCACCGCGAGGCCATGTTTCGCAACATGGCCGCCTCGCTGTTCCGTCACGAGCTGATCAAGACCACACTGCCGAAGGCTAAGGAGCTGCGGCGAGTCGCCGAGCCGCTGATCACGTTGGCGAAGAGCGATTCGGTTCACACGCGCCGCTTGGCCTTCGCACGGCTTCGCGATAAGGAGGCTGTCGGCAAGTTGTTTGTCGAGCTTGGCCCGCGTTATCAGTCGCGTCCGGGCGGTTATCTGCGCATCCTCAAGTGCGGTTTCCGTGCCGGTGACGCCGCACCGATGGCGTACGTCGAGCTGGTTGATCGTCCGGCCGACGCCGTGGCGGTCGAAGACGACGATTGAGCTGCGTTGCGGTCATTGCCGTGACACAGAACCGGGCCCTTGCCCGAATGGCACTAAGTTAAGCGCAAGCGATTGAAAAAGTATGGGGAAGGCTGGCCAAGGTGATACGGTGAAATCGCCAAATCACACCGACCACCTGAGGAGCCAGCCTTCATGCATGCTAGCCATCGTCCGGCCTTGGA
>JBGSKP010000481.1:0-3669 GCA_041741175.1 Thiocapsa sp.
GCCCGCGGCTTCGAGGGCGAGTTGAGGGTGCTGAGCCGACCGCGCGCGCTCTCGCCGAGGCGGCTGGCGACGGCAGGCGCAACCCTCCTCGCGGTCGGGGTCGGGGGTCTGTCCCTGTCGCAGGTTCTGGCGTGACCACACCGATTCTGGACGCACGCGGTCTCTGCTACGACTATCCCGGCGGGGCTGTCGCCCTACAGGGTCTGGACCTACGGATCGCGCGCGGGCGACGACTGGCTCTGCTGGGCGCCAACGGCTGCGGCAAGACCACACTCCTGCTGCATCTGAACGGCACCTTCAAACCGCGCGCCGGCGAGCTGCGTCTGAACGGTCGGCCCGCCACCTACGGGCGCCGAGCACTCACCGATTGGCGCAGTCGGGTCGGGCTGGTTCTACAGGAGCCGGATGATCAACTCTTCTCCGCCACCGTTTACCAGGACGTGTCCTTCGGCCCGCTGAATCAGGGACTGGACGAAACCCGGGCACACGCATGTGTGCTGGATGCTCTCGATGCTTTGGGCATCGGCCACCTGGCGGACCGGCCAACCCATCTCTTGAGCTTCGGGCAGAAAAAGCGCGCGGCCATCGCCGGTGTGCTGGCCATGGCCCCGGAGGTCTTGATCCTCGACGAGCCCGATGCCGGGCTGGACGGGCAGGGCGTCGCCCGACTGCTCGAGGCCCTGGAGCAGTGCCGGGCCCGGGGCACCACCCTGGTCTTTGCCACGCATGACGTCGATCTCGCCTACGCCTGGGCGGACGAGGTGGCTATCCTCGTCGAGGGCCGGCTGCTGCACCAGGGCGAGCCGGCTGAGCTTCTCGGGGATTCGGATGTTCTGGCTGCTGCCGGACTGGCGATGCCTCTGGTTCTGCAGTTGGCCAAAGCGCTGCGCCGGACCTATCCCTGGACCGACGGACAACCGCCACGCACCGCGGCCGAGCTGATCGCAACCCTGGAGGCCGTCCCGGATGCGGTCCCCGCTACCATCCGGAATACGACCCTGACTGCGACAGTGGACGAGGTCCCGAATTGAGCGCGCGCGTCCTCATGGTTCAAGGCACCACCTCGGACGCCGGCAAGAGCGTGCTGGTGACTGGACTGGCCCGCGTTTTGCCCCGGCAGGGCCTGCGCGTGGCGCCGTTTAAGCCGCAGAATATGGCCCTGAACAGCGCGGTCACCGAGGACGGTCTGGAGATCGGCCGCGCCCAAGCGCTCCAGGCCCGGGCGGCGAGAATTGCGCCCATGGTGGACATGAACCCGGTGCTGCTCAAACCCAATACGGATCGGGGTGCCCAGGTGATCATCCAGGGCCGGGGCATCGGCTCGATGGATGCGGTGGCCTATCATGACTATAAGCGCATCGCACGCGCCGCCGTGCTGGAGTCGCTCAACCGGCTCGCCGCACGCTTCGACCCCATCCTGGTGGAGGGGGCCGGCAGCCCCGCCGAGATCAATCTTCGCGCCAACGACATCGCCAATATGGGCTTTGCCGAGGCGGTGGACTGCCCGGTCATCCTGATTGCCGATATCGACCGCGGCGGGGTCTTTGCCCATCTGGTCGGCACCCTGGCGCTGCTCTCGGAACCCGAGCGCGCGCGGGTCAAGGGATTCGTGATCAACCGGTTTCGCGGGGACCTTTCCCTTCTGCAACCGGGTCTGGACTGGCTGGAACGCGAGACCGGCCGGCCGGTCCTGGGGGTTCTGCCGTATTTGATGGGCTGGCATCTGGACGCCGAGGACGCGATTGCCACCGCTCAGCCGGCCAAGGCCAGCGACGCACTGCGTGTGCTGGTGCCCGCGCTGCCGCGGATCAGCAACCATACGGATCTGGACCCGCTGCGCCTGCACCCTCAGGTGAATCTGCGCTTCGTGCGCGGCGGGGAGCCGCATCCGCCTGCCGATCTGATCGTGCTGCCGGGCTCAAAGTCCGTCAGGTCGGACCTGGCCTGGCTGCGTTGCGAGGGCTGGGACCGGACCATCGCCCGTCATCTGCGCTACGGCGGTCGGGTGCTCGGTATCTGCGGTGGGATGCAGATGCTCGGAGAGCGCATCGCCGATCCGCAGGGGCTGGAAGGAGAGCCCGGTGTCTGCGCCGGGCTCGGGCTGTTGGCGCTCGACACGCGCTTGGAGGCCGAGAAGACCCTGCGCAATGTCACCGGTCGTCTGAACCTGAGTCTGAGCCTGGACGAGGCACCGGTGGTCGGCTACGAGATCCATGCCGGGGTCACCACCGGGGACGCACTGGCGCATCCCGCGACGATCCTGGAGGTCGGCCGACCGGATGGCGCCCTGTCGGCCGACGGCCAGATCCTCGCAACCTATGTGCACGGGCTGTTCGACTCCGGAGCGGCCTGCGCTGCCCTGCTGCGCTGGGCGGGGCTCGATGTCCGGGAGACTCCGGATTATCGCGCACAGCGTGAAACGGCGATAGAACGGCTGGCCGATGCGGTGGAAACCCATCTGGACATGACGCGTATCCAGACCATCCTCGACCGGGGCGCCGCACTCGATCCACTCACGCTCCTTCAGGTCGACGCTCGATGAGCACGGATGGCCAAGCGCCCTCGACCCTTCCTTCGACCATGCCCGTAACCCAGCCCTCAACCATGCCATCAGCCAAGTCAAACGCCACGCTGGCAAGCCCCGAGCCAGGCAAAATCTTCCTGGTCGGGCTGGGCCCGGGCGACATCGACCAGATGACGGCCCGCGCGCGGGCCGCGATCGCCGCCGCCGATGTCGCGATCGGGTACCGGACCTATCTGCGCCTGATCGCCCACCTGCTCGAAGGCAAAGAGGTTCTCGAGCGCGGCATGGCCGAAGAGATCGACCGTTGCGGCGAGGCAGTGACCCTGGCGCGCCAGGGGCGCGTGGTGGCCCTGGTGTCTTCCGGCGACGTGGGCGTCTTCGGCATGGCCGGTCCACTCTATGAGATCCTCCTCGCCCAAGGCTGGACGCCCGATTCGGGGATCGCGGTGGAGGTGGTGCCCGGCATCACCGCCGCCAGCGCCTGTGCCTCGCTGGTCGGAGCACCCTTAACGCACGACTTCTGCGCCATCTCGCTCTCGGACATGCTCACCCCCTGGACGGTTATCGCCGCGCGTCTGGAGGCGGCAGCGCGGGCCGACTTCGTCACGGTCTTCTATAACCCGAAGAGCAGTCGACGCCCGGATCAGATTCGCGAGGCGCAGACCATCTTCCTGCGCCATCGTAGCCCGACCACCCCGGTCGCCATCGTGCACGCCGCCTACCGCCCGCATCAGTCGGTCGATCTGACCACCCTGGCGGGAATGCTGGATCGGGACATCGGTATGACCAGCGCCGTCATCCTCGGTAATCGCAGCAGCCGCGTGCAGGCCGGCATTATGCTGACGCCGCGGGGCTACGGGCACAAATACGACATCAGCGACGGACAGGCGCGACCGGGCGAGTCACCGCGCGTCTCTCTGAGCAGTGGACTGGAGGGTTGGCGCAGCGCCCTGACGGCACTTGCGACCGAGAAGGGCGTTCAACAGGCGGTCGCCGCTTTGGGCGCCAACCCGACGCAGGTCTTGGAGGCCCTCAGGGAGAGCGGCGGCGCGAGCCCCATGGTGGTGCGAGAACCCAGCGCCGCAGCATTGGTCGACGAGGCGCTCGGGTGGCGCGGGGCGACCCTGCACCTGTCGTCATCGGCC
>JBGSKP010000482.1:0-8164 GCA_041741175.1 Thiocapsa sp.
GTCGGTCGGGGTGATGGGCGACGCCCGGACCTACGAGAACGTGGTGGCGCTGCGGGCGGTGACGACGGAGGACTTCATGTCCGCCGACTGGGCCCGCCTGCCCTACGAGGTGCTGGCGACGATCTCGGGACGGATCATCAACGAGGTCCGCGGCGTCAACCGCGTGGTGTACGACATCTCGAGCAAGCCGCCCGCAACGATCGAGTGGGAGTGACCGAGTGTCCAGCGCCCGCCAGAGACTGTTCGGCGCAGTGATCGCGTCGCTGCTCATCGCCGCACCCGCACGCGCCCAGCAGCGCGAATCCCTCCCCGACCTCTCCGACGCGCACCGCCAGACCATCCTTCCGCGCCAGGCGGGCGATCACATAGCCGTCGCCACCGTTGTTGCCGATCCCCGCCAGGACAGCGAGCGAGCGCGCCGCCGGCCAGCGTTCGCGCAGGATTCGATAGGCGACCTCCCCTGCCCGGTTCATGAGCGTGATGCCGGGGATCCCGTAATCCTGAATCACGCTGCGGTCCAAATGCCGGACCTGCTCGGCGCGATACAGTGCATGGGGCAGGCGATCGCTATCCGCCATCAGGTTCAATCGCGTCTGGGATGACATGTACGGGTTGACATCCGGGGTTCTCAAGTTGACTCAACCTCGCATCGATCAACGGGCGTCGCGGCGGACGCGATTGTGAGCCCGTGCTGTGTTGATCGGATAAACTCTGGGCTCGGCCGACTGATCCTGCCCAACCCGTCATCTGCCAATGCCCCGATACAGCATCCAAATGCCCCAGCTCGCCGCTCTCATTAAGAACTGGGGACGCGAGCTTGGGTTCCAGCAGGTCGGAATCACCGACACCGACCTCGCAGCGGCCGAGGCGCGTCTGCTGGCCTGGCTCGCGCAGGGTCGGCACGGCACGATGCACTATATGGCGCGGCACGGTCTGCGTCGCTCGCGTCCGGCACGCTTGATTCCGGGCACACTGAGCGTCGTGTCGGTGCGGATGGACTATCTGCCGGAGCCGCAGCAGAGGATTCATGCCAGGCTTGATGATCCGACGAGCGCCTTTATCTCGCGTTACGCCTTGGGCCGCGATTATCACAAGCTGCTCAGAAAACGTCTGCAACAGCTGGCAGGGCGTATCCTCGCCGAAATCGGTCCCTTCGGCTACCGGGTCTTTGTCGACTCGGCACCCGTGCTGGAAAAACCGCTCGCCGCGAAGGCCGGGCTCGGCTGGATCGGCAAGCATACCAACCTGATCCACCCCAAGACGGGATCCTGGTTCTTCCTGGGCGAGCTCTACACTGATCTGGCACTCCCGATCGATGCGCCGATGGTCGACCACTGTGGCCACTGCAGCGCCTGTATGGCGGTTTGCCCGACCGGCGCAATCGTCGCGCCCTATGAGCTGGATGCGCGACTGTGCATTTCTTACCTAACGATCGAGCATGCCGGCAGCATCCCCGAAGCACTGCGCCCGTTGATCGGCAACCGGATCTACGGCTGTGACGACTGTCAGTTGGTCTGCCCCTGGAACCGCTTCGCGCGCTGCGGAGCCGAAGAGGATTTCACAGCCCGTCACGGGCTCGACACGGCGTCACTGATCAGCCTTTTTGCCTGGGACGAGCCGACCTTCCTAAAGCGGACCGAGGGCTCGGCGATCCGGCGTATCAGTCACAGCCGGTGGCTGCGAAACCTCGCCGTCGCGCTGGGCAACGCGCCCGCATCGTCCGCGCTGATCGCCGCGTTGGCTGCCCGTGCGGCCGACCCAAGCGAACTGGTGCGCGAGCATGTCGCCTGGGCCTTAGCGCGGCACCATCGCTGATCGAACTCCGCGATCAGGCGGACGAATCAGCCTAGAGGTCGCGCAGCAGATGCGTGCGATAATGCTTCAATTCCTCGATCGACTCGCGGATGTCTGCCATCGCCTGGTGGCGCGATTCTTTCCTAAAATCGCTGGCCACGTCCGGCGCCCAACGCTGGGCGAGTATTTTCAGCGTGCTCACATCGAGGTTGCGATAATGGCAGTAGGCTTCCAGCTTCGGCATCCAGAGGGCAAGGAAACGGCGATCCTGACAGATGCTGTTGCCGCATAAGGGCGAGGCGCCTGCCGGAACATACCCGGAGAGAAAGCTCAGGGTCGCCGATTCCGCATCGGACGCGCTGTGCGCGCTCAGGCGTACGCGGTCCAGGAGCCCGGATCGACCGTGATGGTCGCGATTCCACTCATCCATCTCGGCGAGAACATGCTCGGGCTGATGGATCGCAACGACAGGACCTTCCGCCAGGATGCGAAGATTGCTGTCGGTGATCAGCGTCGCGATCTCCAGGATGTGGTCTCGGGCGGGATCCAGACCCGTCATCTCCAAATCCAACCAAATCAGATTATTCTCGTTCCGGGTCAAGTCCGTGCTCTCCTGTTATTCGCGGCCGGGCGGGCCGAGCCACTGGTCTAACCCAGCGGCCGACACCATAATCACCTGAAAACCTAACACGAATCGCCAGCCATTCGGAGTAAAGATCCATGACGATCCAGCAGACAGCACGCACCTCCGGCCTTGCCGCCCTACTCGGCCTCGCGGCGCTCAACGCGTTCGCCGAGCCGAGCGAGCAGGCGCAGGCGCTCTATGACGCCAACTGTATCAGTTGTCATGGGAGCGAGATCTATACCCGGGACCCACGAATGGTCGCCTCCTTCGACGGACTCGAGCGCCAGGTCCAGCGCTGCGAGACCGCACTCGGGCTGCGCTGGTTCGACGAGGACATCAAAGACGTCGCGGCCTATCTGAATCATCATTTCTACAAATTCGAGCGCTGAGGCGATGCCGAAACGGCGGTTGTCCGGACGCCAGATCGAGCGGATCCAGACGATCCAGGACCGCCGCCGCCAACGACTCGCCTCACGCGTCGATACGGCTCTCGCCGAGCTCGAAGGCGAACCCGAGCCCATCGAAGGTCGGGTAGTGGTTCGCCACGGCGCCAACCTGGCGGTCGAAGATGCCGACGGCGAGATCACCCACTGTCTGTCGCGTCAAAACATCGGCCATCCGGTGTGCGGGGATCGTGTCGTTTGGCAGCGCATCGCCGACAACCAGGGCGTGGTGACGGCGATCCTGCCGCGACAAACCGTTCTGAGCCGTCCGGATTTCGGCGGGCGGGACAAGCCGCTCGCCGCCAACCTGACCCGGTTGGTCATTCTGATCGCCCCGCAACCCGAGCCAAGCGACTATCTGGTCGATCAGTACCTGATCGCGGCGCAGCTCATGGGCGTCGAGGCACTGATCGTTGCCAACAAAATGGATCTGCTCGACAGTGCCCAGCGGGCCGACTTCGAGGCACGATTCGCCCGCTATCCGGTGATCGGCTACCCACTGCTCTGCATCAGTCTGCGTGAGCCCGATACCCTGGCCGCGCTGATGACTCAACTCAGCGCCCAGACGAGTATCCTCGTGGGCCAGTCCGGCGTCGGCAAGTCATCCCTGGTCAAAGCACTCCTGCCGGATCGCGAGATCCAGATCGGTCGCCTCTCCAGGGCCACGGGTCTGGGACGTCATACCACCTCGGCGGCCACCCTGTATCGGTTGCCCGGCAACGGCGCCCTGATCGATTCGCCGGGCGTGCGCAGCTTTCGTATCGGTGCGATCGAGCGCGATGCCCTACAACTGGGATTTCGCGAGTTCCAGCCCTACCTCCGACACTGCCGCTTTGCCGACTGCGGTCACGATCACGAACCCGACTGCGCGATCCGCCGCGCCGTCGCCGAGGGTCTGATCGACGCCCAACGTCTCGCCAACTTCCGGCACCTGTTGGCCGACTCGGAGCGGACGCGTCCCTGAGTCCCCACACGACATCCAACATCGGGATCCAAGACCATGCCGTACTGGCTGATGAAATCCGAACCGGACGCCTTCGGTCTCGACGACCTCGCCGCACGTCCCAACCAGATCGAGCCCTGGGACGGCGTGCGTAACTATCAGGCCCGCAACATGATGCGCGACCAGATGCAACCAGGCGATCGGATCCTTTTTTATCACTCCAACTGCGCCGTGCCCGGCGTTGTGGGCATTGCCGAGGTGGCAAGCGCGCCCTACCCGGACAGCACCGCCTTCGACCCCGAAGCGAAGTATTTCGACGCCAAGAGCGATCCGGAAAAGCCCCGCTGGTATCTCGTCGAGGTGCGTTACGTGCGACACCTCGCCCGGACCATCTCGCTCGCGGAGCTCAAGGCCCACGCCGACGGCGCCTTAGCCGGCTTGCCCCTGGTGCGCAACGGCAACCGACTTTCGATCATGCCGGTCACGCCGGAGCAGTGGCGCTTCATCCTGGATCTGGAAACGGTCTCGACCTGATGGCGCTGCGAGCCCTCCGCGGATCACCGACGACCGCCCTGTATCAAACCACCGGGATCAAACCACCGGGATCACATCAGGCGGGTCACCACTGTCTGTTGTAATCCAAGCGCCTGCTGTCCGAGCTTGAGGGCCTGATCGGCAAAGGTTTCCAGATCTCCCCACCGATCGTCGGTATCGACCACCTCGGACATCAGCTCATCGACGATGCGCAGACGGTAGGCACCATCGGCGCGCTCGGCGGGCGCACTGGGTTCCACGCACACATAAAACACCGGCTCGCGCTGTCCGGGCGGCACGAAGGCCAGGATGTAGCGATACTGATGCACATCGCCGCTTTCGATCTCGCCGAGCAGCGAGGCGCTGTGGCCACCCACCTGATAGCGGCGTTTCGGAATCGCGGTCTTAACCAGTGGACGTTCCTGCATGGCTCTGCATCTCCAGAAAGCGATTAGGTTGATGACGCCGACAGGACGGCCACGACCGATCGGCACAAGACATCCAGATCCTCATCGCCGATGAGGTAGGGCGGCATCAGATACACCAGCCGGCCGAAGGGTCGCACCCAGACGCCACGCTCGACGAAACGCCGCTGGATCTCGCGCATCGCCACCGGCGCGTCCAGCTCAACCACGCCGATCGCGCCCAGGACACGGACATCCGCTACACCCGGCAGAACGCGGCAGGCGGCCAGGCCGGCTCTTAGCCTGCGCTCGATCCGCGCGATGTTGGCTTGCCAGTCCGCGGCAAGCAACAGATCGATACTGGCGTTAGCGATCGCGCAGGCCAGCGGGTTGCCCATAAAGGTCGGGCCATGCATGAAGGCGCCCGGATCACCCGAGGAGACGGTATCGGCCACCCGGCGCGTGGCCAGGGTTGCAGCGAGCGTGAGATAGCCGCCGGTGAGTGCTTTGCCGAGCGTCATGATGTCGGGGCAGACATCGGCATGCTCGCACGCGAACAATACGCCGGTGCGCCCGAATCCGGTCGCGATCTCATCGGCGATCAAGAGGATATCGAAGCGGTCGCAGAGTGCACGAACCTGGGTCAGATACGCGGCGCTGTAGAAGCGCATCCCCCCCGCGCCCTGGACGATCGGTTCAAGGATGACCGCCGCCAGCTCTTCGCAATGCCGCTCGATCAAAGCCGTAAAGTCGGCGATCTGCTCGGGCAGACAGGGCTCGCCGAAGCGACAGGCCGGCGCCGGCGCAAACAACTGCTGGGGCAAGACCCGCTCGAACAGATGATGCATGCCGGTAACCGGGTCGCAGACCGACATGGCCCCGAGGGTATCGCCATGGTAGCCGGAACGAATCGTCAGCAGCCGATGCTTCTCGGTCAGCCCCCTCGCCTGCTGGAACTGAATGGCCATCTTGATGGCGACCTCGACCGACACCGACCCCGAATCGCAGAGAAAGACATGCTGCAACGGCTCCGGGGTCAGATCCACCAGTGTTTTGATCAGGCGCACGGCCGGCTCATGGGTCAGGCCGCCGAACATGACATGGGCCATGTTCCCGAGTTGCTCCTGCGCAGCCCGGTTGAGCACCGGATGGTTGTAGCCGTGAATGGCGCACCACCAGGAGGACATGCCGTCAATCAGTTCACGCCCGTCCGTGAGCCGGATCCGACACCCCTGCGCGGAGCGCACCGGATAGACCGGATCACGATCAAGGGTCGAGGTATAGGGATGCCAGGCGTGGGCCTGGTCGATGGCGAGCAGCTCGGTCGTCTTCACGGGGCTTGGCCAGGCATCCGGTCAGGAATCAGATCAGGCATCGGGCTCACAGATCCGAGCGGCTGTCGATCTCGCTCAGCGCGAGCCCGCGCAGGATGCTGCGGATGATGGTGCGACACTCTTCCTCGCGTTCTGGCTTGCCCTTTCTAGCCCCGTTGAAAAAGCGCGCTAGATCGCGCTGCTGTTGAGCGGAGAGCTCTTCCGTAAAGCCACCGCGACGAATCGTCTTCTCCGGGACCTTGTCCGGTGCATCCTCTTCGGCGGCCTGACGCCCGTGCGACCAGTTCATCGCGCGTGCGCTGTAGAGCACGATCCGATCCAGCAGGACGAAGGGAAACTGCGGATTGTGAACCGGCCCGGCGGTGAAACGCTGCGTGCCGTGAGCACGCTCGATGTTCAATTTCGCCAGCGCCTTCCCCCCGACAAATCCCAGAACGCCGCCCGTGGCAGCGCCGATTAAGGCCCCGGTAAAGAACGTATGACCAGCAGTCGCCAGATCGATGGTCGCGCCCGACGCCGCACCGGCAGCCATTCCGACCAGCGCAAGCTGGCGTTTGGACAGGCCGAGCGCCTGGCTGACTTCTTCGGATAAGAGATCTTTGCCGAGGATGGAATCGGACGCCATATTCCAGACATGGTGACGAAAATTCGCGCGGATCTGCTCTTGCGCCTTGACCTCGAGCTGCCGCAGACCGTCCTCGAAGTCGCCCATCACCTCGCCCTTGACCTTCTCGCGCCCGCTGTTGAAGACCAGCTTGCTCTCCTTGACGGTCTTGGAGACCCTGAAGGTCAGCGCCTCCTTGAGCAATTCCAGAATCGTCGTCACGGCCTGATCGGTGCGTCGATTCCAGTCATGCTCAAACGCATGAATCGCCTCTTCGACCAGCGGCTCCCAGCGTTGGTCGATGCTCTTGAGCGCCTGGAGCAACCGGATGCGCTCCCCATAGGTCGCACGATGCGCGTTGAACTCACGCACCGAGTTGAATGCCTTGCTCAAGGCATCGTGCCACTGGGTCATGAAGCGCGTTTGATTACTCAGGTTGTTGAGAATCGCCATCCGCGGGCGGGCGGTCAGGCGCAGCAGCTCGATCTCGACGCGATCCTTTTCCTTGATCCGCTTTGAGCCGTCCACTACCAGGATGATGGCGGCGCCTTCCGCCACCGGCTCCAGGAGGGTGCAATCGTGGGCAAACAGCGGATCGGCTCGATGCTCGGCCACGAAGGCGCGCGCCAGCTCGCGTCTGCCGTCCTGCGCCTGAAACCACTCCAAAATCGCATTGGGATTCTGAAAGCCCGGCGTATCGATGAACTCGATCACGGGGCGACCATCGATAATGACCGGATAGACGTCCGAATCGGTCGTGGTCCCGGCTCGCTTGTCGATCTGGATCAGGTCGTTTTCGGTCAGAGTCGCGACCACCGAGGACTTACCGGCATTCGGGTGCCCCATAATCGCCAGCCTTGGAATCTTCCGGGACATCAGTCGTCTCCAGTGTCGTCTTCGATCGGCGCCAGCATCTCCAGGCGCAGATAGGGATCAGCCATTTGTTCGATCTTGCGCTGCCAATCGGTGAAGTCGAAGGGGCGCATCGGCGGCAGGCGATCCTCGTCGGTCGGATCGCCCACCAGAGCCAACAGGATCTGAGCCCGCGTCCCTGCGGTTGCGCGGAGCTCGCGCAGGAAGCGCAGGCTCTCTGTAATCGGTGGCTGAGAGCCGTCCTCGATGATGACCAGCCGCGGTGGCGGTGCCTGCCAATCGCCCTGCTCCAGAATCCCAAGCGCCTCCGAAGTCATCGCCGAGCCGGCCCCGAACGTTGCCGTCGCCGCGACGCGCCAGCCGGTATGCGCCTGCAGCATCTGCTCCAGCCGCGGACGATCCCCCGCTTCAAGGATGTCGTCGATGTCGACATGCAGCAGCAGAAAACAGGCATCGGGGGCAAAACGAACACCGCGCGTCTTCCCCGCAGGTGGCGGTGCCGGAACAGAGGCTACCGCTGGCGCCCGAGCAGACGCAGGTGCGGGCACAGGTGCCGGCGGAACCTCCGGCACCTTGGACAACACAGCGGGCGGCGACTCTTCTGCGCGCC
>JBGSKP010000483.1:0-3227 GCA_041741175.1 Thiocapsa sp.
CTCGCGCGGCTCGACCAACAGGATGGCGCGCCCGGCCCGACCGGCGCGCCCGGTCCGCCCGATCCGGTGGACATAGGCGGAGGGATCGGTCGGGATGTCGTAGTTGACGACATGGCTGAGCCGCTCCACGTCGAGCCCGCGTGCGGCCACGTCGGTGGCGACCAGGATGTCGAGGTGGCCCTGCTTGAGCCGCTCCACGGTGCGCTCGCGCATCTCCTGACTCATGTCGCCGTTCAACGACTCGGCCGCAAACCCGTGGGCCTTGAGCTTATCGGCCAGCTCGACCGTGGCGGTCTTGGTCCGCACGAAGATCAGCATGCCGTCGAACGGCTCGAGCTCCAGGATGCGCGTGAGCACGTCGAGCTTGTGGAAACGGGTGACCACGCAGTGGTGCTGGTCAATGGTGTCGACCGTCTCCGAGTCCGCGGTGACGCGGATCTCGACCGGATCGGACAGTCGGGTTTGGGCGACCCGGCGGATCCCCGCCGGCATGGTGGCGGAGAAGAGCGCGACCTGCCGTCCGGGCGGCGTCTGCTCGAAGATCCAGTCGATGTCCTCCGCGAAGCCCATGTTGAGCATCTCGTCGGCCTCGTCCAGGACGAGCGTCTTAAGCACGTCGAGCGCCAGGGTGCCGCGCTTGAGATGGTCCATCACGCGCCCGGGCGTACCGACGATCACCTGCGGGTTGCGTTTGAGCTGGCTCAGCTGCAGCCCGTAGGCCTGACCGCCGTAGATCGGCAGCACGAGAAAGCCCTTCAGATGCTGTGCATAGCCCTGGAATGCTTCGGCGACCTGGAGCGCGAGCTCGCGGGTCGGCGTGAGCACCAGGACCTGGGGCCCGCGCTGCGTGGGGTCGATCCGGCTGAGCAGGGGCAGGGCGAAGGCAGCCGTCTTGCCGGTGCCGGTCTGGGCCTGACCGAGCAGGTCGCGTCCGGCGAGCAGGTGCGGGATACATTGGATCTGAACGGGCGTCGGTGTCTCGTAACCGAGATCTTCGACGGCTTGAGCGATTGCGGGGGCTAGGCCGAGCTGGCCGAAGCCGATACTCGTGTCGGGGGTGTCCATCGTGGGGCCTCGAAAGAATGGCGCGTCCGGCGGGAAGTCCGGCGGACCATCCAGGGGGATTCGCAAAGTAACAGGATATTATGGGCGTGGGGTGATGCTGGATCAAGTTTGATTCGCCGCTCTGGCTCGGGGTGCTGCGGACCGCACGTCTGTTTGCGCGAAGTCGTCGCCACTGCGATTCCTCATCGTTGCAGTGCGGATTGCGCGATACCATGTCCAACCTTCTGTCTGGACAGGATCCGGACGCCGCCGATTCTTTTCCGAGGAAACCTGATGTCCACTAAACCTACCCGACCCGGCAGGGCGGTCCCGAGTACGCGTCTGAGTCGTCTTTGGCATCTCGGTCGTGCCACAGGCGATCTCGCCGCAGGGATCGGCGTGAAGGGTCTGATCGAGCTTGCCCGGACCCGTCGCAGCGCCGAGCCGTCGCGGATCAGGCTCTCGCCCGAGCACACCCGCCGCTTTACGGATCGGCTTGCGCGCATGCGCGGTGCCATCATGAAAATGGGACAATTGATGTCGATGGACGGCTCCGACATCTTCACGCCCGAGGCCGCGGAGATCATGAGCGCCCTGCGCGAGCGTGCCGAGCCGATGCCGATGAGCCAGCTCGCGGGGGTCCTGGAGCGCGAATACGGACCGGGATGGAACGAGAAGTTCAAGCGGTTCGAGTTCACGCCCGTGGCCTCCGCCTCGATAGGGCAGGTGCATCGGGCCGAGACGCGCGACGGGCGCCGGCTTGCGCTCAAGATCCAGTTTCCGGGTGTGCGCGAAAGCATCGACAGCGACATCGACAATCTCGCCTTCCTGGCCCGGACCCTCGGCATGGCCCCGGCGGGCGTGGATCTGACTCCTTATTTGGAGGGCGCGCGCCGACAGCTCCATCAAGAGGCGGACTACGGCGCGGAGGCGGATTCGCTCGAGGCGTATGGTGTCGGTGTCGGCGCGGATCCGGACTTCCTCGTTCCGGCCGTCCACCGCGACCTCTCGACGAGCCGCATCCTGGCGATGGATTTCGCCGACGGCGTCCCGGTCGACCGCTTGGCCGACAGTAGCTATAGCTGCGAGGAGCGTGACCGCGCGGCAACTGCCTTGACCCGATTGTCCATGCGCGAGCTGTTCGAGTTCGGTCTCGTGCAGTCGGACCCGAACTTCGGCAACTATCTGTATAACGCCAACAGCGGGCGGATCGTGCTGCTCGATTTCGGCGCCGCGCTGCCGGTGGGGTCGGATCTCGTCGCGCGCTATCGACAGCTTGCGCGTGCTGCATTCGCCGATGACCGCGCGGCGATGCGTACGGCCTCGATCGATCTAGGGTATGTCGGCGCGACCGATCCCGCCGGGCAGGTCGCCGCACTCATCGATCTGCTGCGGATGTCCAGCGAGCCGCTGCGCAGTTCGGGCCACTACGACTTTGGTCTCTCCGACCTCTTCGAGCGTGTCTACGCGCGCGGTCGCGAGATGTTCTACTCGGGCGCCTTCAGTACCGTGCCGGCGCCCGAGACCATGTTCCTGCACCGCAAGTTCATGGGCGCTTTCATGCTCTGCCGGCGTCTGCGTGCGCGGGTGGATCTCGGGGGGATGCTGAGGCCGTATCTCTGACGTATGCCGTCTGCCGCCAGCCGACAGCCCCCAGCCCCCAACCACCAGCTATTAGCAGAAGGCAGGAGGCAGGCGGCAGGAGGCTTACCGCGCCAAACGGGCGAGACGGCCCTGATACCGCCGCATGACCAGCAGATGCGCCACCGCCTGGGTCCAAAGGTAGACATACCAGGGCAGTGACGGCGCATAGTCGTGAATCGCGGCCATGGTGTAGCGGTCGCCAAGCAGGGTTTGGAACTCGAAGCGCGCGCGGCCCGGCCCGTCCGGTCGACTCAGGAGACCGCCGACGATGGCATAGACCTGGCGTTGCGGGCTGCTCTCCTCGGCGAGCCATTGCAGTGTCAGCAGATGCAAGCGCGGGAAGCGGGTATAGACACTGCATCGGCCTGTCTCGTCGATGTGGGTGCAGACCATGGGCCAGCAGCAGGCGCCGAGCCAGCGGAAGTAATTGCCGGCGACCCAGGTCGCATCCTGACCGGGGGGTAGGATGACGCGCTGGATGGATCGCACGAGCCGCGCGCGGCGCATCAGCTCGCGGCTCTGGCCCTCGATCGGCTGAC
>JBGSKP010000484.1:0-1665 GCA_041741175.1 Thiocapsa sp.
CCGCGCGGGCTGCGGCTCAAGCCGGGATCGCCGCATTGGAAGGCGCGCCGGGCCCGACCTACGACAGCCTGGTCTTTGCCGGCGCGCTCATCCTCTGGCATATCGGCCGCGAGGACTCCATGAGCGTCGCCGCGGATCGCATTCGCGATGTCCTGGATTCAGGCAAGGCCGCCAAGCGGGTGCGCTGAGGAGAAACCGATGGATAAACCATACGTCGCCGTCGCCGCCACGGATGCGATCGCACCCGGCAAATTCCTTAAAGTCACGGTTGAAGGCAAAGCCTACATCGTCGCCAATGTCGATGGACGCTTCTACGCGGTCGAGGACAATTGCAGCCACGAGGACTACCCACTCTCCTACGGCTGCCTCGATGGCGATCGGATCAAATGCTCGTTGCACGGAAGCCGCTTCAGCCTGGTCACCGGCGAGCCGATGGACGAGCCGGCCGACGAGCCGATCAAAACGTATCGGCTTTCTGTCGACGACGGTCAAATCTGGCTCGACCCCCGCTAAACCGTGTCTTGGTGAAGTATGAAAGGTTCTGAATTGGACTTGACCTTAGAGCGACTCGGCTCCTATGCAATGGACGCGGTTTAGGTTGTTCATCGTTTTAACGGTCGACACCGTGTGTTGCCAACATCATGTGGGAATCCAAAAAACGCTACCCCAAGCGGCGACGAGGGGTTTCGCCCGGAACACGGTTGAGCTTGACCGCCTCATCGCCGTCTTCGACGCGGATCCGAAACTCAGGCTCGCTGTCCAGATTCTCGTCAAGATTGAGCCTGGGCTCGGTACGCGTACGCGGCTTAATTGGAATCGGCGATTGGTGTGGCGGCCTGTAGACTGGCGCCGGTCGGGCCGACCGATGGACATCGGGATCCCGATCGCCGATCGCCTCGGCCAGTCCGTTCAAGGCGTCCTGTGTGTCGGCGACGGATAAATCATCGGGTTTGGGTACGGGGCGGAGGCGACGCATGGCGTTAAACACCTGCTCTTCGATCTCCACGACCGAGTAGACATCGCTCTCGCGAAAGCAGACGAAAGGCAGCTTGGCGGCGGCGCAGACCGGGGCGAGAGCGCTCTTGGGCGGTCGTCTGCTCAGACGCGAGCGCGGAGCCAGATTCACGGCGCAGAGGATTGCGCTGGTATCGGGCGTACAGATCAGGAAATCGAAGATCTGGCCTGCCAGGCGCTGGTGGGCACGCTCGCGCGAGCGCCGATCCAGACGCCCGCTAACCTCGATGATGTCGGCCGCCGCCACCTTCCCGTAAACCCGACAGGCCGATCCGACGGCCCGCTCAAGGACCGCCTGAAAGGCGCGCTGCGGCGGCGAAAAGAGGACGGGGTCCGCCCGATAGGGCAGACGACGTCGATGTCGCACCAGGCCGACAAGGCTGACGACGAACCCAATCGACAGCAGTGCGCCCAACCCAAGCAGAAAATAGAAATGTTGCATGAACCGTCCTCGGCGCCGTCAGGGCGCGCCTGTTGTTTTCACTCCCTCGTTCATCCAGTTCGCGATGCACGGGCGTTTAATGCCTGCTCTCGCCGCGCGACCAACTCTGTGAACGGCGACAACGGCCCTCGCGACGGGTCGCACCGGGCTCCCGCCGGGGGCTGGGGGCAACCGGCACGACTGTCGAGCTACATGCCCCCGCCCACCGC
>JBGSKP010000485.1:0-11233 GCA_041741175.1 Thiocapsa sp.
GATCTTTGGGTTTCCACAACCCCAGCTCGATCCGCAGCCCGCGCACCGTCTCGGCCAAGACCACGATCCCGCGGACCGCGCGGGCCTTCTCGCACGCGAACATCGGCCCGAAATCGCTGTGGCGTTCGCGCAGCAGCGCACATACGGCCTCGCTTGCCGGCTCCTTCAAGCGCCGGTTCGAGGGCCGCAATACTCGCCCGCCGGCTCGTCAGCCCGTGCGCTCCGTCGCGCCGATACGCGGCCACCAAAGGCATCACCTGACGTTTCGTGACCCCCAGCTGCTCGGCACCTGCCCCTGCTTCAGTCGTCCCTCCTCCACCTCGATCGCACTTGGACAGTGCAGCGCATTCTTCGTCAACTCGATCCTCCCCTACTCCATCGCGCCCCCTCGGTTGCTCAAAAGGGGACATTTCTACTTTGCACGGAGAGGACACTACTACTTTGGACTAACACCATCCCCGATCTCCTTGACAAAGACCTAGTGCATTACTACGCTTTTAAGGCATCTCGTTACATGCGGAATACGCGCAACGAGATGGCGTCTGGAGACGCGGTGGAAATTGCGGGATTCCTGGGGTCGTGAACCTGCATATGCGCTGAATACATTTTTCTCGCTCGCCGCATCCTTACTATGTGTACTCAACTTGAAAGCGGAGAACCCAAAATGAAGGTTGACTCGATATTGGCTTTGAAGGCATCTCTCGTCAGCGTTCTATTGTTAGCCGGATCCGCGGGAGTAGTTGCGCAAGAAGGACCCGATGGGTTGGAGGAAGACCTCGGCTTCGAAGGCCCCGTTCCGGAGGCGGTCGGATCGGCGACTTACACCGTGGGTTACTGGCACTCCAGCGCCGGGACAAACACTGGTATGGCGATCAGTATCGCCAATACAGGCAGTTCGAATTGTAGTACAACCGTTCGTTGGTACGCTGGCGGTGGCCAGTTGCAAGGAACGACGAGCCTGAATGTGGCGGGTGGACAGACTCTTGAGCACTGTTCGCGAAACGGTCTGCCACAACCAGTCTCTTGCAATGTGACGGCGCCTGCTTTCGTCTTCATCGAAGGAAGCGCGGATGTATTTGTTTCGCCATCCACGTGTCCGATCATCGTAGATGCGAAGCAGTACTACAGCAGTGGTGTGTATCGCGTCGCTACGGCGAAAAAGAAGACGAAGGGCGATTAGGATGTCCGCGGAAGGCCCGCACAGCTGACGCCGGCATCCGGATAAGATAGCGTTTCCGGCGCCAAGAGCTACACAGACGCTGCTGACCGAGAACTTCGCCATACGGGTCATAAAAGCGCCGAAGCACTAGCGTGAACTGGATATTTGCTTTACAGCAGACCCCTTCGGGGGTCTGTGTTCATATAGTGGACTCCAAAAAATAGGACAACAATTGACCCGGTGGCGTCGTCGATGAAGACGATTAGCGTGCTGTGTAAAAGGGGGCCTGGCCCAATCCCTGCTGTTTCCCCAACTCTGAGTGCATGTCCCGCCGCACGATTTCACATCGACAGTCAGCGGTTCACATCGTTTGCCGTGGTCATCACCGCGCGGAATGCTTCGTCGACGCCCACGACGGGCTCGCTTAACGCCGCTGGTTGCGAGAGGAACTGGTGCGCGTGCGCTCCCGGCTGAAGGAATACGTGCTGATGACCAACCACTTGGACCTGTTGGTAGCGCCCTCGATCGCACCCTGAGCGCGCCTGCGAAGCTCTCGCCAACAACAACAGGCCGCCTCCAGGCCGAACCGCGACACTCCCATTCCGAGTGCCGCTGCGATATTGACGGAGGCACCGAGCGAAAGGCGCGACATGCGTTCGCGCAGCAGATGATTCATCCGAGGCTGGGTCGCCCCGCAGCGCATCGCGGCCTCGTTCTGGGTCCATCCGTGTAAGGCGACGACGGCGGTGATCCGGTCCATCAGCTCGGAGCGGAGCTTCAGGTTGGCGGCCTCCGCCGGGGTGTCGGTGATGGCATCCCAAACGCTGGCGTAGGTTTCGAGCCTGTCGCCATTCTCAAGGTCGCTCATGGGTCCGGCGAATCTCTTAAGCCCATCAAGATCTTACAAACGCTGTCTGCCGAATCCCTGTCCGCCGGTCCTTCCTCGTACCCGGGGCGTTGCCCTGGACTGTCAGGTGTAATACCGTCTGTATTTGCATGCCGCTTGGGCGGCGAGTGAGAGGTGCCAGCGATCGCGACTGGTGCCACGCGGCATGATCCACACGCCCAGCAGGGAGAGTCACCATGGGTACCAGAGCCGTCCGGCTCGACGATGAGGCTGAAAAGACCCTGGGGCATCTGCGCAGCCTCACCGGGCTGTCGATCTCCGAGGTGCTGAAACGCGGCCTGCAAGCCTACGCGGCACAGGGCGCGGAACAAGCCGACCGCAAGCCCTATGACATCTACCGTGACCTGGATCTTGGCCAGGGCGGCTATGCGGGCGCACCGGCACGCGAGGCAAAGACCGCGGTCGCGGATCTGATCCGCCGGTAGCACCAGCGGTGATCCTAGTGGATGCCGGGCCGCTGGTCGCGCTCTTCGATCCCGCCGATGGCGACCACAACGGGTGCGTTCGAGTCCTTGCGGAAATCGAAGGGACCTGATGCACCACAGTCCCGGTGTTGACCGAGGCGTTTCATCTGCTCGGTCCCGGTCGCATCGGCTCACAGCGGCTGATGGACTTTGTGACCCGCCAAGGTTTGCAGGTTCATTTCCTCGACGATCGGGCGCTGGTGCGGGCCTTTGAGCTGATGCTCCGTTAGGCCGACCAGCCCATGGACTTGGCAGACGCATCGCTCGTGGTGCTGGCGGAGACCTTAGGTCTGCGTCGGGTTTTCATCATTGATCGCCGGGATTTCGCAACCTATCGCATCCGGCAAGGGCACCGCCACCTCGCCTTCGACGTGCTCTCGGCGGTGTCCTGATGCCCGGTCGGCACACGAAGCTTGCGCCTTGTACGCGGCGTACTTCGAAACCGCGTATGCGTTGAATCCGGCGCTGGAGGCACGTTATGGGGGAAACCGGGGACGGTTCCCGGGGCCTGAGCGCGTCCGTCACACCCTGGCATCGTTTTCGCGTCCTTCCATCGTTCCTTCGGTCCACTCGAGGCCGCACACGACAGGCCCTCAGCGACCCGTTACGCTGAGCCGAGATCGCTCGATTGCCGCCGCGCCCATCGCGCATCGGCTTGCCGAGGTTAGCCATGCACCGCCGCAAACTGCCGATCGGGATTCAGACGTTCGCCAAGATCCGCGGCGACGACTTCTACTATGTGGACAAGACCGACTTCATCCGGCAGTTGATCGACGAAAGCAGCCAGTATTTCCTCTCGCGCCCGCGGCGCTTCGGCAAGTCGCTGCTGATCGATACCCTGGCCGAGCTATTTGCCGGCAACGAGCCGCTGTTCCGGGGCCTGGCGATCCATCCGCACTGGGACTGGTCGACGCGCTATCCGGTCATCCGGATCAGCTTTGCCGAAGGGGTGCTGCAAAAAGGACATCACGATCGATACACGGTACTCGGCGCTCTGCGGCTACACCGAGCAGGATGTCGAGCCTGTCTTTGCCCCCGAGCTTCCCGATCTGGACCGGGAGCAGATTCGCGACTGGTACAACGGCTATAGCTGGACAGGCGAGGCCGTCTATAACCCTTTTGACCTGCTTTTGCTGTTCGATGCGCGCGAATTTCGCACATGGTGGTTCGAGACCGGCGCACCGACCTTTCTGGTCGATCTGCTCACCGAACAGGGATTCTTTACACCCAGACTCGCGCTTGCGCGCTGACGAGGCGCTCTTATCGGCCTTTGACGTCGATTACCCGAGCCCCGAAGCGCTGCTGTGGCAGAGCGGCTACCTCACCCTCACCGGCACGCGGCGGATCGGAGCAAGACTCGAATACACCCTGGGGTATCCGAACCTGGAGGTCGAGACGGCACTGAACGACAGCCTGGCAAAGGCGCTGATCGGTCGGCCGGGGCAGGCCAGCGAGCTGGCGAGCCGACTCTACGATGTGCTCCTGTCCGGCCATTTCACCGCCCCACGCGCCCATGTCGAGGCGCTCTTCGCAGCCATCCCGCATCAGTGGCACGACGGCCACCCGATCGCCCGGTACGAAGGCTTCTATGCCAGCGTCTTCTACAGCCACCTCGCTGCCCTGGAACTGGACCTGACACCGGAGGATTCCGGCAATCAAGGCCGGATTGACCTAACCCTTAAGTTCAACGGCCGGATCTGGCTGTTCGGATTCAAGGTCGTGGAGCTCGCACCCGAGGGACGCGCGCTCCAGCAGATAAAGGATCGCGGCTACGCGGACAAATATCGCGCCGCCGGCCAACCCATCCACCTGATCGGCATCGAATTCAGCCGTGAGCGGCGCACCCTGGTCGGATTCGAGGTCGAGACCATTTAGCGGCGAAGCGCATCCCGAAACCGGACTCCTCCCGGACGATCATCGCCACCCCTTCGATCGGATGCTCATCGCTCGGGCACCTGTCGAACGTCTACCCCTGGTCACGCACAATCGGACCTTAGCGCCCCACGGCATCGACCTGATGTGGAGGTGAATTCATCCTGATCCGCGCATGACGGGGGGCCAAACCCCGGGTCGGGCGGCCTTGCACGCTGTCGGCCTGGATCTTATAGTCAGACCAGGTCAGACCACCGGAATCTTCGACGATGAATGCCATCCTCAACGTGACGGACGCGAAGGCCCGCTTCTCCGAGGTCGTCGAGCAGGCCAGCCAAGGCCAGGACATCATTATCACGAGGATGGGCAAGCCTGTCGTGCGGATCACCCGCTATGAACCTGTGCCGTCGAATCAACGCCTCGGGCTTTTTCAGGGGCAATTGCGGATCGCCGACGACTTCGACACATGGCCCGAAGAGGTCGCACGCGACCTCGGGATGGTCGACTGAAAGTGCGAGTCCTGCTCGATACGCATACCCTTCTATGGGCACTCCATCAGCCTGCCGCGCTCTCGACAACGGCGCAGGAGGTCATCGGGTCGGCGGAGAACCTCGTCTGCGTGAGCCTGGTGTCCTTGTGGGAGTGTGCGATCAAGTCATCGCTCGGCAAGCTCGATCTGCCTGCCGACTTCTTCGACGCGATCCCGAAGGCCGGCTATTGTGTCCTCCAGATCGAGATTCCTCACCTGAACGCGTATCTTGGCTTGCCGATGCATCATCGCGATCCGTTCGACCGGCTTCTGGTCGCGCAGGCACAGACCGCCGGTCTGGTCCTGGTCACGCGCGATCCGCAGATTGCCAAGTATGATGTGCGAACCCTGCTTGCGTGATCGCTCACCGCCGTCCGCGCCGCGCCGCAACGCAACCGCCTATCCGCTATAGCGAAACTACGCCATGACCCCACAAGCCACCTTCATCAACATCGGCGAACGTACCAACGTCACCGGCTCCGCCAAGTTCAAGCGACTCATCCTCGACGGCAACTTCGACGCGGCGCTCGATGTCGCGCGTCAGCAGGTGGAGAACGGCGCCCAGATCATCGACATCAACATGGACGAGGCGATGCTGGACTCGCAGGCGGCCATGGTGCGCTTCCTGAACCTGATCGCCGCGGAGCCGGACATCGCGCGCGTGCCCATCATGATCGACTCCTCCAAGTGGTCGGTGATCGAGGCCGGGCTCAAGTGCGTCCAGGGCAAGTGCATCGTCAACTCGATCAGCATGAAGGAGGGCGAGGCGGCCTTTCGCGAGCAGGCGAAGAAGGTCAAGCGCTACGGCGCGGCGGCGGTGGTGATGGCCTTCGACGAGGTCGGGCAGGCCGATACGCAGGACCGCAAGTTCGAGATCTGTGCACGCGCCTACCGCATCCTGGTCGAGGAGATCGGCTTCGCGCCCGAGGACATCATCTTCGATCCGAACATCTTCGCCGTGGCCACCGGGATCGAGGAGCACAACAACTACGCGGTCGACTTCATCGAGGCGACCCGTCGCATCAAGTGCGAGCTGCCCTACGCCAAGGTCTCGGGCGGCGTCTCCAACGTCAGCTTCTCCTTCCGCGGCAACGATCCGGTGCGCGAGGCGATCCACTCGGTCTTCCTCTATCACGCCATCCGCGCCGGGATGGACATGGGCATCGTCAACGCCGGCCAGCTCGCCATCTACGACGACCTGCCCGCAGAGCTGCGCGATGCGGTCGAGGACGTCATCCTCAACCGCCGCCCCGATGCCACCGAGCGGCTGCTCGATCTCGCGCCCAAATACAAGGGCGACGGCTCGGGCATGGAGAACAAGCAGGATCTCTCCTGGCGCGAGACGACGGTCGAGAAGCGCATCGAGCATGCGCTCATCAAGGGCATCACGGACTTCATCGTCGAGGACACCGAGGAGGCACGCCAGAAGCTCGGCGCGCCCATCAATGTCATCGAAGGCCCGCTGATGGACGGCATGAACGTGGTCGGCGACCTCTTCGGCGAGGGGAAGATGTTCCTGCCGCAGGTGGTCAAATCGGCGCGCGTCATGAAGAAGTCCGTCGCCTATCTGGAGCCCTTCCTGGAAGCCGAAAAGTGCGAGGGCGACACCCAGGGCCGTATCCTCATGGCGACGGTGAAGGGCGACGTGCACGACATCGGCAAGAACATCGTCGGGGTCGTGCTCCAGTGCAACAGCTACGACGTGATCGACATGGGCGTCATGGTGCCGGCCGATCGGATCCTCGCCAAGGCGCGCGAGGTCAATGCCGACATCATCGGGTTGTCCGGGCTCATCACCCCATCACTGGACGAGATGGTCCATGTCGCCAAGGAGATGCAGCGTCAGGGCTTCACCATCCCGCTGCTGATCGGCGGTGCGACCACCTCGAAGCTGCACACGGCGGTCAAGATCGAGCCTCAGTACGCGCACCCGGTCATCCATGTGAAGGACGCCTCGCGCGCCGTCGGCGTGGCGGGAAGCCTGCTGTCGAAGGAGATGAAGGAGAAGTATGTCGCCGGTGTGCGGGCCGAATATGTGCAGATCCGCGAGCGCCGCGCCTCGCGCGACGAGGCCCGTGACCTGGTGCCTCTGACCAAGGCCCAAGCCAACCGCACACCGATCGATTGGGAGCACTATCAGCCGCCGGTCCCCGCGGAGCCGGGTGTGCAGACCTTCCGCGACATCCCGCTCGAGGAGATCGCGGCCTACATCGATTGGACCTTCTTCTTCCATGCCTGGGAGCTGCGCGGGCGCTATCCGCAGATCCTGGACGACCCCGAGAAGGGCGTCGAGGCGCGCAAGCTCTTCGACGACGCCAAGGCGATGCTCCACCAGATCATCACCGAGAAGTGGCTCGGCGCCGCCGCCGTCATCGGCCTCTTCCCCGCCAACGCCGTCGGCGACGATATCGCGGTCTACGCCGACGAGAGCCGCAGCGAAACCCTGCTCACCTTCCACTGTCTGCGCAAGCAGGGCAAACAGCCGCCCGGCAAATACAACGAGTGTCTGGCCGACTACATCGCTCCGGCCGAGACCGGCATCCCGGATTATGTCGGCGGCTTCGCCTGCACCACCGGGATCGGAATCGATGAACGGGTCGCCGCCTTCGAGGCCGATCACGACGACTACTCCGCCATCATGCTCAAGGCCATCGCCGACCGCCTCGCCGAGGCGCTGGCCGAGATGCTCCACGCGCGGGTCCGGACACGCCACTGGCGCTATGCCTCGGACGAGGATCTAAGTAACGAAGACCTGATCGACGAGCGCTACCGAGGCATCCGCCCCGCCATGGGCTATCCGGCGTCCCCCGACCACACCGAGAAGGATCTGCTGTGGCAGGCCCTGGACGCGGAGCGCAACACCGGCATCTGGCTAACCGAGTCCAAGGCGATGGTCCCCACCGCCGCGGTCAGCGGGCTGTATTTCTCGCACCCCGACAGTCGGTACTTCGCGGTCGGTAAGCTCGCCCGCGACCAGGTTGCGGACTACGCCGAGCGCAAAGGCATGCCGCTTCCCGAGATCGAGCGCTGGCTGGCGCCGAATCTGGCCTACGAGGCGGAGTAGCGGAGCGAGCCGCGCCGGAGCCATGACGATGACCGCATAAAGGTCGAAACCTGGATGTCGCTGTATTACATCCGGGCCGCGATTCCATCCGGCGCTCTGGAGAGGGTCTCACACCGGAATCGCTTGAGTCCGTCGGCTACGCCGTGTCACCCTCTACCGAGCGGACGCTTTGTCGCCGAGGGCGTCGATCGATTCTCGTCCGCGAGCCCTAAACCGATCGTCGTAACCTTCATGGCAACCAACAATCCGCTCCGAATCTTGTCGACCGACGCACTGTCCGGTCTGAGGACATTGCCCGACCGTCATGTCCAGGTGGCGCTGACCTCCCCACCCTTCTACCTTCTGCGTCGATACGGAACACCATCCCGTTGGCCGGATGGATGGGAAGGCGAGCTGGGCCATGAGTCCCACCCAAACGAATTCGTGCGTCACCTCTTGAACGTCTTCGACGAGGTGTGGCGGGTGCTGCGCGACGACGGTTGCCTCTGGGTCAATCTGGCGGATACCTACAACAACCGGCAGGGCAAGAAGGGCACGACTAACGCCCCGGATGGCTCCAACGGTCGGTTTGCAGCCGGAGGCAAGGGTTATGCGGAATCGTTGCGCCAACAACCGGATTTCTTCAAACACTACGTACCGAGCATCGGGCACAAGTCAGAGATGGGCGTGCCCTTCCGTTTTCATCTGGCGATGACGGATTCGGAATTTCGGGCGTTCGTCGGCGGCGGGGCCGGTCCTCAGTGGATCTGCCGCCGGACGATGGTCTGGGCCAAGTCGGTCGTCAACCTCGAGACTCAGCAATCACGCGGCAATGCAATGCCCGAGCCAACGCGTGACCGACCGTCGCGCAACTATGAGTTCCTGTTCTTATTCACCAAACAACCCAACTACTACTTCGATCGCAGTGCAATCGACGCCCCTGCGCGCTCGAGCAGTCGCCGCGGCGACCGTATCAATCCGGGCTCGGTTTGGGAAACCCGATACGAGGTTCTGACGGATACGACGGAAGCGCCGGACGACCTCTGGCAGATCAACCCCGAGGCGTCGCCCTATCGACATGTGGCGATGTGGCCTCGCGCCCTGGTCAGGCAGATGCTGCTTCCCACAACTCGGCATGGCGACACGATCCTGGATCCCTTCGCGGGCAGCGGCACGACCGGAGAGGTCGCATTGGACCTCGGTCTGAATGCGGTGCTCATCGAATCCTCGGAATTCGCTCGGAATGCTTTGAACGACCGCATGCAAGGTCTGAATATGGCTCTGCCGCTTTGATCGCCTGCTAATGCCACCAACCACGGATTCCGATCTCAACCGGGAGAATGCTGCGCCGGAAGTAAGCTCACGCGTCTTCGGGGCCGAGAACCGCAGGCGCCTGCTGAACCGGTATTTTGACCGAACCGCCGCCATCACATCGGCGAGCGCATGGAAGCACGTCTATCGGCTGTTGCTCTGGATCGACCGAACCACTGGCCTTGCCCACTGCTACGAATCGGATAAGGCTCAACCCGGTCGGGCCTGGTACGGACGCTCGCTCGCTTTTCACGACTGGGTGGCCTCTGCCCTCGGGACTCAGCCTGCAACCCTGGCAGAGGGTATCGACTGGTTGTTTCAAGCCGCCATCGCCGATTTGGCGAATAGAGCCATCGCGTCCCGGTCGAAAGCGTACGACGAGCAACGCGCCCCCTACGAGGGACGCGGTTTTCCTGAACCCGGCGATGACCCGGAATTGACTGGAATCGTAAAGGAGATTCTAGGACCCTGGTTCGAGAAGCCGCCGCCGGAAGATGAGCTTCGAAGGCTGACGCAGCGGATCTATCTCTACTTGAACCAAGAGAACAAGCGCAGAAATCTGGTCGGCGAAGGCTTTGAGGACGTTATCGCCGCCGTGATCTCTCGGCTGTCCGTCTCCGAACAACTCGAGATCCGAAACCGGAGTCTTCTCCACGACCTTCCCGGATTCCATGCACCGCCACCTGGGGAAAAGGCGAAACGGGTCGATCTAGCCCTGATCAGTGCGAACCAACGTCATCTCGTCAGCGCCAAATGGAGTGTCCGTGCAGATCGGGAAGAACAGTTTCAGAGCGATTTCGAAGCCTACGCAAGACTCGAAGCCGCCGGCCAAGACTTCGCCTATACGCTGATCACCAACGAGTTCGACGCGGCTCGCCTAAGAGCAGCCTGCGAACGTCGCCGCCAGAATGCCCTGTTGTTTACGCACGTCGTTCACATCAACCCCGCCGGAGTGCTGGCCGCCTATGGAAACGGGAGTCGTGGCGCTTCAGGTGCAGTCAAAAAACATGTGGACAACGGTCGACTGATCAGCTTTGGGGCTTGGTTGGACGTCTTGACTCAAAATGAAAACCGCGCTTAAGCCTCGACGCTCTGCAGCACGCCCGCGTACGCACACGCCACTGGCGCTATGCCACCGACGAGGGCCTGAGCAACGAAGATCTGATCGAGGAGCGCTACCAGGGCATCCGGCCCGCCATGGGCTATCCGGCCTCGCCCGATCACACCGAGAAGGATCTCCTTTGGCAGGCCCTGGATGCCGAGCGCAATACCGGGATCTGGCTAACCGAATCCAAGGCGATGGTCCCAACCGCCGCAGTCAGCGGACTCTATTTCTCGCACCCCGACAGCCGTTATTTCGCCGTCGGCAAACTCGCCCGCGACCAGGTGGCGGACTACGCCGAGCGCAAAGGCATGCCGCTGCCCGAGATCGAGCGCTGGCTGGCGCCGAATTTGGCCTACGAGGCGGAGTAGTCGACCCGCAAGGGCTGGGATCGATTAGAGGAACCACAGGATGATCATCGGCGTTCCACGTGAGATTAAGACAGGTGAATATCGCGTCGGCCTGACGCCCGAATCGGTCGCAGAGGTCGTGCGCCGAGGCCATCAGGTCTTGGTCGAGACGGCGGCAGGCGGCGGAATCGGGGCAGACGACGAGGCGTATCGCCTCGCCGGCGCACGCCTCTGCGCGACCCCCGAGGAGGTCTTCGCCCAGGCCGAGCTGCTAGTAAAGGTCAAGGAACTTCAACCCGCGGAGCGTGCGCGCCTGCGAGCCGGCCAGGTCCTGTTCTGTTATCTGCATCTCGCCCCGGACCCGGACCAGACGCGGGATCTCATCGCTTCGGGCGCTGTCTGCATCGCCTACGAGACGGTCACGGATACGCAAGGCGGCCTGCCCCTGCTGCGTCCGATGAGCCAGGTCGCCGGACGCCTGGCCATTCAGGCCGGG
>JBGSKP010000486.1:0-16816 GCA_041741175.1 Thiocapsa sp.
TTGGTGGATGACTCAAGCTGGGAGCCGGATGGTGTAACACTCCAAGTCCGGTTCTGCGAGGAGCCGGGAACGAACCGTCGTATGGCCGAGATCATGTGGCACCGCCGGGAAACCAGGCGGCAAACCGAGAACACAAACATCAGCCTAACCGACGGCAAGAACCCGGCTTACTCTCCGACACAGCCTTTTGGTTCGGCGGCGTCGGCTGACCGGCCGGCCTTGCCAGCAACAACCCTCCCGGACTCCTCAGAAGCGAACCGAAACGATCCGACGGCGAACCCAAGGGGCGCACGGGCTCAACTGCTCCGGACGCCTTCGTGTCACGGCATGAACCAGGCGCCGATGGGGTTCAACGATCACCTTAGGGTTCATGAAAGCGTCATTTCCGTCTGATTTACTCTGGTCCTGGGGGATTTGACCAGTCCCGAGGACTACGAAGCGTCTCGGAATCATGCGATCCCGGTGTCTGCGGACAGGATCCAATCGATGTGGCGGGATCGAGGACGCACGCGCTCGATTCGCGGGACAACGAAGGTCCGTCTAAGCAGATTTTTCATTCGCGGCGAGTATGGAGCGACAAGATGACGATCGACGACGAAAACCCAGAAGCCATGGACTGGTTGAAGGCCGAACTCGCGGATACGCTCGACGAAGACTACGAGCTTGAAATCTCAGAGCCGGCACTCTCCGAAGAGCTCCGCAGGACCTACAAGCGCACGCACCCGGCGGCCCTGAATCGGTCGACCTATTTTCGCTCCCTGTTGGAGCTGCAGGCCGAACTCATCAAGCTCCACAACTGGGTCGAGCACACCGGCGAGAAGGTCCTGGTGATTTTCGAGGGGCGCGACGCAGCGGGTAAGGGCGGCGTCATCAAACGCATTACCCAGCGTCTCAACCCGCGGGTCGTTCGGGTGGTCGCCCTGCAGAAGCCGACCGAGCAGGAGAAGACCCAGTGGTACTTCCAGCGCTATGTCCCGCATCTGCCATCCGGCGGCGAGATCGTGCTGTTCGATCGCTCTTGGTACAACCGTTCCGGGGTCGAGCGCGTCATGGGCTTCGCCAACGCGGAGCAAGTGGAGCAGTTCTTTCAGGACGTGCCCGAGTTCGAGCGGATGCTGGTGCGTTCGGGCATCCGCTTGATCAAGTACTGGTTCTCCATCACCGACGAGGAGCAGCAGATGCGCTTTCTCATGCGGATTCATGACCCGCTGAAGCAATGGAAACTCAGCCCGATGGATCTTCAATCCCGCGTTCGATGGGAGGACTACACGAAGGCAAAGGAAGAGACCTTCGCGCGCACCAATATCCCCGAGGCACCCTGGTTCGTGGTCGAAGGCAACGACAAGAAGCGCGCCCGTCTGAACTGTATCCGCCACCTGCTCGGCCAAATCCCCTACGCGGAGGTGCCCCACGAGCAGATCACGCTCCCGGATCGGGTCTTCAATCCGGAGTACGAGCGCGAGCCGCTGCCGGAGCAGCTGTTCGTCCCGAACCACTATTGAGCGTTGGTCGCCACACGCTAGCAAAAACACCCGGCATAGGCGCTCAAACGCAAGACGCTGTCGGCCACAACACACAACGCAGGCTGCGATGAGCCTGCGTGCCGCGCAGCCACCCAAGATTCAGTCCCCGCTCAGATCAAAACCGCGCGCACTCGCGCGGAAACCCACTCGCTGAGGATCACCGTGGCAAGGATGACGATGAAGATCAGCGTGACCTGCGGCCAGGCCAGGCTGTCGACAGACGCCTTGAGCTGGAGCCCGATCCCGCCGGCACCGACCAGACCCAATACGGTGGATTCGCGGATATTGATGTCCCAGCGGAAGAGCGTGATCCCCGCGAACGCGGGCATGATCTGAGGCACGATGCCGAAGTCCAGCACCTGTGCAGGGCCGGCCCCGGTCGCCCGGATCGCCTCGACCTGACGCAGGTCGATCTCCTCGATCGCTTCGTAGAGGAGCTTGCCGATGAACCCGATCGAGCGCAGCGCGATGGCGATGATCCCCGCCAGCAAGCCCGGGCCGAGGATCGCCACCAGCAGGAGCGCCCAGATGAGTGCATTGACCGAGCGCGAGGCGACGATGATGAAGACGGCGATCGGGCGCACGAACAGGACGCTCGGCGTCGTGTTGCGCGCAGCCAGGAAGGCGACCGGCACCGCGAGTACGATTGCGAACAGGGTGCCGAGCGTGGCGATGTTGATGGTGTCCCACAGTGGCGCCCAAAGTTGATCCATGTAGGACCAGCGCGGCGGCACCATCCGGTCGATCAGATCCGCAGCCTGCTCCGGGGCGTCCCAAACGAAGGTCCAGATCTGGTTGCGAGTCATCGCCTCCCAGGCCAGAACGAACAGCAACACCAGCAACAACCAACCAGTCCAGAGCGCGATCGACTGCGGTGCTGTTCGCTTGCGCCAGATCGGGGGTTCCGGGGTTTGTCGGATCACCATCACTGGACCCGCCCGCGCACCCAACCGGAGACATACTCGGTCACCAGCACGATGGCGATGATGAGAATGAGGATGGCCGCGGCCGAATCGTATTCATAGCGATCCAGCGCGGTGTTCAGGGTCGCGCCGACCCCGCCGGCACCGACGATCCCGATCACCGCCGATTCGCGAAAATTGATGTCGAGCCGGTAGAGCGAGAGTCCGATCAGACGCGGCGTGACCTGCGAGCGGATCCCGTAATCGAGCACCTGCCACCAGCCGGCGCCGGTCGCGCGGATCGCCTCGACCTGGGCCGCATCGATGTCCTCGATGTCCTCGGCCAAGAGCTTGGCGAGAAAGCCGATGGTGGCGAACGCCAACGTCAGGAAACCTGCGAGCGGCCCGAATCCGACCATGGCGACGAAGAGGATGGCGACGATAATCTCTTGAAGCGAGCGCGAGACCGCGATCAATCCCCGGCAAGCGAGATAAATCGGAGCCGGTGCAATGTTGCGGGCGGCCCCGATGCCGACCGGGATCGAGATCACGACTCCGACGACCGTTGCGGTCAGGGTCATGGTGAGGCTTTCGAGCAAACCCTCGCGGACATCGCCCCAGCGCGAGACGAAATCGGGTTGAGCGAAACCGCCGAGGAAGCGCAGTCCGCGCTCCCAGCCTTCGCTCAAGCGCACCCAGTTGATCTCGACAGCACCGATGCCGACGACCAGGTAGAGCACGACGCCCAGAGCGATGGCCCAGCGCAGGCGGACATCCGCGATCAGCGGCGGACGACGCCAGTGACTTGGATAAATCGCGGCAGCGGAACGCGAGGCAGCGTCCCCTTGCGACAGCTCGGCCTTGCCATCCGGAACCCTCACAGGGCGCCGACCAACTCGTCGGTGTCCGGCAATCCAGGTGGCGTGGACCGATCGGCGCCCGTCGGCTCGCCCGTCGCGGTCCAATCCTCTTCGCCGTAGATCTCGGTCAAAACCTCCGGCGTCAGCTCATCCGGAGCGCCGTCATAGACGATAACGCCGGCGCGCAACCCGACAATACGGGTCATGAACTGCTGGGCCAGGACCACGTCGTGAATGTTCACGATTGCCGCCAGATCGCGCTCGGCGCAGACCTCGCGCAGCAGACGCATGATCTGGCGCGAGGGCTGGGGATCCCGGCTCGCCGTCGGCTCGTCCACCAAGAGGATGTCCGGATCCTGAGCCAAGGCGCGGGCGATGCCGACCCGCTGGCGCTGACCGCCCGAGAGCGCATCGGCCCGCTTGTCCGCATGCTCCATCAGGCCGACACGATCCAAGAGCCGAAAGGCGTTCCGAATGTCGTCGGGCGGAAACCGACGCGTCAGGCTGCGCCAGAACGACACGTAGCCAAGCCGACCGGAGAGCAGGTTCTCCATCACGGTCAGACGTTCGACCAAGGCATACTCTTGGAAGATCATCCCCATCCGTCGCCGCGCCCGTCTCAGCCCTCGCCGGCCAAGCCGTGTCAGCTCCAGATCACCGAGCCAGATCCGGCCCGAAGTCGGTTCGACCAGACGATTGACGCAACGGATCAAGGTCGACTTCCCCGCCCCGGACGGGCCGATCAGCCCCACGACCTGTCCCGCCGGGATCTCCAGCGAGACGGCCGACAAGGCAAGATCACCGGTGCGGTAGCGCTTGGTTAGGGATTCGAGACGAAGCATCCGGGCAGGCAGGCGAACTCGGGGCAGTTCACTGACAGTCGTAGCGCACATCCATCGCCGTATCGATCTGCCGAACCACCTCCCAGTGGGTCTTGTAGTCGATCGGGATGAATTGGGATTCGCCGGATTTCTCGAACTCCGCCGCCAGTGCCGAGCCCTCCCAGGGAAAGCTGAAGAAGGCGTCCCGGATCGACTCGGCGAGCTCGGGCTTCAGGTTGTAGACCAGGCCATAACCCGTCGTCGGGAAGGTCTGAGACTTGTAAAGGCTGACGATCTGGTCGGGCTGGACGACATCGCGGGCAAGCATCCGCTGGAGCACCGAATTGGCGATCGCCGCGGCCGGATAGTCCTTGTTGGCGACGCCGATGATGGAGTTGTCGTGCTTACCCGAGAACACTGGCTCGAAGTCCTTCTCGGCCTCCAGTCCATACTCGGCCTTCAGCATCGCCGAGGGTGCCTTGTAGCCCGAGTTGGAGGTCGGTGCCGTGAAGGCGAGCTTCTTGCCTTTGATGTCCTCGACCGTCTCGATGCCGCTGCCGGGGTAGGTAATGATCTCCATCTCGTAGCCGTAGCTGCCGTCGGCCGAGGCCATCATTGCGAACGGCACGAAGCCGGCGCAGTTGACGGCGAGCGGATTCGATCCGGTATTGAAACCGGCGATATGCAGTCGCCCGGCGCGCATCGCCTCGATCTGAGCCGCGTTCGACTGCACCGGGAAGAACTGAACGCGCTTGCCGGTCTTCTCCTCCATATGCTTGAGAAAACCCTCCCAAACCTTAGCGTAGACGGCCGGATCCTCGACCGGGGTATAGGCGAAGATCAGCACTTCGGGATCCAGCCAGTCCTTCGGATCGGCAGGTGGATCCGCCGTCAGATCACCGTTTGAATCCGAATAACGCGGATCCATTGCCCCCGCAGGAGCCGTGACGATTGCAGCCAATAAGGCCGCCCCAGCCAAAGACAGACGACGCGATCTCTCGAAAACCATGTCGGCAACCTCCTCCCAGGTAGACGTAACACACAAGTATAGAGAGCCGATATGAACGTTCTTTGACGGTGACGCGTCCGCGTCGTCCACCCCGATCGATGCACGTCGATCAAGGTAACGTCGACGCAATCGGTCCGAAAGGCTGCTCAACGTCTGCCAACCGGACTCGGGACATCAGACTGCCCTGGATGAGCGGGGCGTTCACGGCGACCGCTTCTCCGCGGCCAGCATGACCATACCGTATTGCACGAATTGCGACGCGCCCCCGGCATTGGCCAGCAGAAGCTCATGCAATGGCTGCAACTCCGCCGTGCCGGGTGTCCCATGGACCGAGAAGTGATACAGGGATGCCTCACGCATCAGGTACTCCGCAAAGCGGGGGCCTTCGATCACCTGGTTGTTGAAGGGTTCGACAACCATCCCGGTGACCTCGAATCCGTTGGCGGCGAGAATCCGGGGGAGCCGCGCCGCGGTTCTGATCTCGACGCCGCTGCGCTCGCAAAAGGCATGGATCAGGCTCAGGAATCCCCGGAAGGCAGCGGAGTCCGGGACGCACCGGCAATGATCCAGGTCCACATCGAAGATCCAGAGTCGGGTGCCGGTCCTCGCGGCGCCCAAGATCTCTCGAAGTGCGGCAGGGGTATTCGGCAGATGCAGCACGATGTTGCGCATGAGCACGCCGTCGGCCCATCGCAACAGATCCGCCGTTCGGCGGTCGAGTGCATCGGCGCGGGACCAACCGATGTTCGGGAGGTCGAAGCCCGTGGCGGCTTGGAGCATATGGGCTTTGTCATCGATCCCGCGAAATTCGATGGTCGGGTGCTCGCTCGCGATGCCCGCCAGGAACCGACCGCTACCCGTGCCGATGTCGACCAGGTTCCCGCAGCGCTCAAGGCCGTGCTCGACCATGAAATCGTGGTGGCGCTGGAACGACAGATCGACCTGCAGCGACAACTGCCTTTGGATCTCCTGGCCCATCCCGACCCAAACAGAATCCGTCATGGGTTGCCTCGAATGGCGACAAGGATCGTATGACCCCAACCGCGCCTTGACCCGACCCGGCGTGAGCGCATGGCTGCGGGTCGGAGCTCAGACGCCCGTCGATTGCGGTTTGTTGTTGTTCCGGATGTCGCGGAACACCAGCCAGTCGCCGTTCTCCTGTCGCTTGTAGATGAGGATTCCCTTGCAGTCCCAATGGATGGGGCCCCCCATCCCGCGGGGTATCCACCGCCGTGTCGTGCCCCTGGTCGAAGCCGAAGTCGCCGCTCACCCAGTTCATGGTGACGACCTTGGTCCAGTGGGTCTGATAGGCCCCAAAATACTCCTCGACCCACTGGCGAATGTTGTCGAGGGCCGCAGACCGTTTCGCCATCCGGCTGCATGACCATGGCGCCCTCGTCGTACATGGCCATCACCTGGTCGGCGTCATTTGAGTTGATGGTCGCCTCATAGGTCTGATGGGCCCGCAGGAGATCGGGGTCCAGGGGTTCTGCCTGTTGCGGGGTGTTGTTGTCGCTCATGATGCGTCGCCTCCTCGCTTGGGGTCTTGGTCATTCGTGTGATTGGTGATCTGCGCCTGCAGCGACCTGTGGGCCGGTATCTCCGACTTCGACGCCAGATGCCCAAGCAGCGCGCGAGCCTCTGCCAAGTCCCGCGTGTCTGCGTTTTCGGGGAACCAGTTGCAGATGGATGACAGGGCATGTTGTGCGGCTTGGTGCCTTCCCTGCTTGGTCAGCAAGCGCGCGAGCGTCAAAGTACTGCGCAATTCCCATGACTTGGTGCCCTGGCGATGCGCCAAGTCCACCGCGGCCCTAAGTGTGTCTTCAGCCTCCGAGTGGCAGCCCTGAAGCGTGGTGATCCAGCCCTTGATGCGCAGAACCTCGGGCAACCAAATCCGCTCCTGATACCCCGGCCGATCGATCTGCTCGACACATTCCTCAATCGTGCGCATGGCCTCGGCCAGTTGGCCCTCCAGTGCGAGCGCCTCCGCCAGAGCTGATTTCAGATAGGGGATGCGCACCCCTCCGCCGACCTTGGCCCAACTGTCGATACCTCGACGCAGCAGGCTAATGGCCTCTCGCGTCTGGCCCCGTTGTAGAAGGGCGATGCCGGTCGCCTGCGGAATGGATACCTGGCTGAAGAAGGCCAGGCCCTGCTCCCGGGCGAGGCTGTCGGCCAGGCCAATTTGAGCCTGTAGTGCCTCGTGCTCACGGCCATAGGCATAGACGTAGGCCGAAAACGTCATGGACCAGACGCGGTTGAAGGCATGCCCAACGGCACGCGCATGGGCGCCGCATTCTTGACTGACCGATTTGGCGCGGTCGAAGTCTCCCTGCATCCAGATCCATTGGCAGGAATAGAGCTCGACGAAGGTCTTGAGGTCATGGCCCACCAGTTGGATCAACCGCTCGGCGCGCCGAGGGTCATAGAGCGCCAGGACGCGCTCCGCGTGTAGGCTCGCTTCAGTCAGTTGTCCCAGTAGAAAATGGGAAACCATGGCGGCGGCAGGACCAAAGATTGTCAGATCCCCATCATGGGTTTGTTCGCCTTCGTCCAGCATGCCTTGAACCAGTGGCATTGAGTCGGCGATTCGCCCCTGGGTGATGGTATTGGTCCACAGCCACCACAGACCCAGGATCAGGCTCTGAGCGTTCCCACGGTCCCGGGCCAACTTCAGGATCCGCTCCGTGTTTGTGCCGATCTCCTCTGCGGCCCATCCGCGTAGGCCGGCCCAGGCCGCATTGAGCTGCTCGCGAATGGTCAGCTCCAGTGCGTCGCGGTCCAGCGTTTCGGGCAGCTGGCCGGTCAGGTGCAGGGCCTTTTGGAGGTGAGCCACCGCCTCTTTCAGGGCCACGCGCTCGATGGCAAGGGCTCCCGCCCGACGCCAGTGTGGAATCGCGGTGGGCAGCTGACCCGCCTGGGTGTAGTGGTGCGCCAACAGCTCCGGTTTGTGGGCCAGCTGGTTGTCGTCGCCGGTTTCCAGGGTGCGTGCGATACGGGCATGCAGGTGTTGGCGCCGGCTCTTGAGCAGGAGGTCATAGGCGGCATCCTGCACCAGCGCATGCTTGAAGGTGTAGACGCTGTCCGAGGGTGTCTCGCGGCGACTGATTAGTCCCGACTCGACCAGTCTGTCCAATGCGTCGTCGAGCTGTTGGGCATCTAATGCCGCGACATGATAAAGGAGCCCGCGGGAGAACTCCCGGCCGATACAGGCCCCGATTTGCGCAATCTCTTTAACCGGGGCGAGGCGGTCCAGTCGCGCCGCGAGCGAGTCTCGCAGAGAGGTGGGGATCGCCAGAGTGGGCAAGGGAGACGCCAATCGGTATTGGTTTCCACTCTCGTGCAGGAGCCCCGATTCCAGCACCGACTTCGTCAGCTCTTCGACGAACAGGGGGATGCCGTCGGTGTGGGAAATGATCTCTTCCAACACCTCGGCGGGCAACTCGCGCCCCTCGGTCATGACGCCAACGAACCGGGCGATCGCGCTCGGTGGCAGTCGAAGGAGAGTTAGGCTGGTCACATAGGCCAGACCGTTGCAGGGCGCGGCGTAGTCGGTGCGGTGGGTGGCAACCAAGAGCACGGGCAACCGGGGAATCCGCTGCACCAGGGCGTCGAGAAACGCCTGCGTGGTTGGGTCCACCCAATGCAGATCTTCGAACACGATCAGAAGCGGCTGCCTGGCTGATAGGCCTTCGATTTGCTCAACCAGCGCCTCCAGTGTCTTTTCCTTCCGACGTTGCGGGGAAAGCTGCAGCGGGGGATAGCGGCGGGTGGGCAGTGATAGCAGATCCGCCAGGAGCGGTGCGGCATCGGTCGCCATGCCTCCGTTCGCCGCGAGCAATGTCTCGAGCTTGTCGAGCCGCTGATCGGGATCGTCCTCACGGGCAAACTGCGCCGCAAACTCGAGCTGCTCGACGATGGGATAGAGGGCGGAGTTGCTGAAATGAGGTGAGCACTGGTAGCGCAGGGCGGTATGGGCTTCCTTGATGCGTTGTCGCAGTGCGTGGCAGAGACGGGATTTCCCGATTCCGGCCTCACCGCCGAGGAGCACTACCCGGCCCTTCCCGTCCCGCGCCTGCTGCCATTGGCCGAGGAGTAGCTCGATCTCCTCCTCACGGCCCACCAGGTCGGTCAGCCGTTTGCCTGCCTGAATGGCGTCGAAGCGACCCTCGGTCTTCCGGACGGCATCGACGCGCCAGAGGGCGATCGGCTCGGCGAACCCCTTGAGGCTGTGGGCGCCAAGGTCCGCGAGCGCGAAGGCATCGCCGATCAGGCGGCGGGTCGTCGGCGCGATGACGACCTGGTCCGGGCCCGCGAGGCTCATGACGCGGGCCGCGAGATTGGGTGCCTCCCCGACGGCTAGCTTCGCCTCGGTGTTGTCTTCGGGGGATCGCTCGCCCACCACCACGGTTCCGGTGGTCAGGCCCACGCGGACCGAGAGCTTGGACGCCCCGCTGATGGCATTGACCGCCCGAACGATCTCCAGGCCCGCGCGGACTCCGCGCTCGGCCGCGTCCTCGTAGGCCCTGGGCCAACCGAAGTAGATCAGCAGTCCATCCCCCAGGTACTGGGCGACATGGCCGTCGTAGCGCGCGACCACATCACGACAGGCCTTGCGATAGGTCTGGATCAGCTCCCGGAGCTCCTCGGGGTCGAGGAGCGTGGAAAGGGCCGTGGACCCCACCAGATCGCAGAACATGACGGTCAACTGACGCCGCTCGCCCGTTGTCTCGGGGGGCGAGGGCCTGTCGGCCTCCCCCGGCAGGCCGCCGTCTTGGCGTCGCAGCTGCGCGATGGCATCAAGAAGGCGCTTGCGAGGCCCGAAGGCCAGACCCAGCTCCTTGAGGTCCGAGTCCGTCAGGATCCTCAGGGTCTTCAGGTCGACCTCGTTGTCCACAAAGATCGCCTCGAACTCCGCGAGGTCGTTGGCACGAAGCCAGTCACCCAGGGTCGGGGTCATGTCTGCCCCCGGTTGTGTGCCATGGGGCCCCGCTCATGGGGGACTAGGAGTCCGCGCGCCATCAGCCAGTGGGCGATGGACAGACCCTTATCGGGAGGAACCCGAGGAATCCAGGAGCGCAACAGCTCGGGCGATGTCATCCCCCCGCGGACGCACCGCAGCAGAGGGGCCAGATCCACCTCGCCCAGGACGACCACGGGCGAGCGCAGGGAGGGATGTTGCACCGCCGGTCGGGCCTCGATGAACCGGTCCAAGACACAAGGCAGCTCAACGATTTCAATGCTCGAAGAGAGTTCCAGCTGGGTGTCCGGGGAGGTAGCGGGGACGGGCTCGGGCGGGGTGACCGCTGCCAAGTCGGCGGGGTCACCGCGCTCACGCCAGAAGTGCGTCGCCTGGGTGCTGGCCCCCCCGGGCATAGTAACCCCGTGTCCATGACCGATGTCGATCCGACGCCTCGGCGAGGTTCTCACGGTAGAACCGCTGCGCCAGGTCGCGCGGGTTCTTCGTGGTGCGAAAGGCGTCGAGCAGGCGCATGAATCACGAGCGCATGCTCCAGCTCCGCGCCGATGTGCAGCAACATGATGAGGTAGTTGCGCCACTCCATGGCCTCAGGCTTGGGTGGGAGGGGGCGTTGCAGCGTTGCCATATCCATCACTTTTCGGCCTGTGATCGCTGTTGAGGACGTCTTCGAGAACCAAGGGACGAAGGCCGAAACAGACGACGAGGGTCTCGATGTGCTCGACCTCATGGATCCCGTTGATCTTGACCCGGGAGACCCATTCGGTCTTGGCGGATCCATAGCAGGTGTTGACCTCGCGGTCGCCGAAAGTGATCTCGGAAAACTGCGCTGCATCGTAGGTGACGACATCGAACGTGATGGGCTCCTGACTCGGCTGTCCGACATGCACCAAGGTTCCGTGCTGAGCCCCGATCTTGCCGTGCGGACGCCTGCTGAGCAGCTTCTTGCGGGGCTATGACGGCGACTCATCGCGGTGCGGAGCCCGAGAATAGGACGGGGAGTCGCCCCGGGTAAAGTTCGTCGCTATCGGAAGCACGGGGCATCGACATGCATGCCTTTGCATCACCAATCGGGACGTCGTTTCCGAGGTCGTGATCCAATGACCCGGCGTCAAGCCCCCAGGTACCGCAGCACCACCAGAGTCAGGTCATCGGACTGCGCCGCTCCGTCCGAGAATTGCTTGACGGCGACCGTGACGGCATCCGCAAGTCCTTGCGCGGACGCTGTCGGTTGTGCGTCCAGACACGCCGTGAGCCGATCCAGCGTGAAGAGTCGGTGCTCGTGATCCATCGCCTCGGTCGCGCCGTCCGTGTAAAGCACCAGGACATCCTGCTTGCTCAACGTCAGCGATTCGACGACGTAGGTTGCGGTCTCGTCGAGCCCGATCAGGATTCCGCTCGGAGGCGGAAGCGGTCGATATCCTCGGCCCGGTTCTCCGAACAGAATCGGGTCGTGTCCGGCATTGACGTAGCGCAGATGGCCCGTGCTCTTGTTGATGACCGCCACGATCAGTGTGGCGAACATGCTCGCCGCGTTCTCCTCGCACAGCCTGAGGTTGACGTTGCGAAGCGCGTCTTCGATCGGCTGGCTCTTGAGCAGCTCGGCTCGCAGCAGTGTGAGGGTCCTCACCATGAACAAGGCCGCCGGGACACCTTTTCCCGAAACATCTCCGATGGCGATGCCGTACTCGTCGGGGGTGATCGGAATGACGTCGTAGAAATCGCCGCCGACGCGAGACGCCGGCATGATTTCGGCAGCGAGATCGATCTCCGGCCCCAAGTCCAGATCGAGGTCATGCGGCAACATCCCGAGCTGAATCTCCTGAGCGATCGCCAGCTCCTTCTGCATGTGCTCGTAGCGCAGCTGTTGCTCCAGAGCCTTCTGCATCACCTCGGTGCGCGCGCGAAAGCGCTCCGCGAAAAGCCGCATGAAGTTTTTTGCGATTTGGGGGTGTTGCAGGAGGCCGCCCCAGAGATCCTCCTCCGCAACGGCGAGAACCCGACTGGGTGCCTCCGCGACGACAAAGGCGGTTACCGGTTTGGAGTCGATCACCGAGATCTCGCCCATACACTCGCCCGGCCCGATCAAGAAACCTTCCTCCGAGTCGATCTGATCGATGTGGGCCTTCAACTGCCCGTCGAGCACGAGGTAGAGTGTGCGGTTGACCTGACCGGGTGCCAACAGGACCTGGCCGATCCCGAGTTCCTGGATGGCGCAGCGGGCGAGAATGGCGTGCAAGCCATCGAACGAGACACCCGCGAAGAGCGCGTGGCGAGCGATTGCGAGCAATTCGCGACGATCCGATGCCTCCGGGGCTAGCCGGCCGGGGTTCTCGTCGCCATTTGCGTCAAGCGGACGCGCCGCGGACGTCTCCGGGGGAACGGCGGATGGGTGGAGCGACTGTGGTGGTATCCGTGCGTCCTCGTGTGTCATTCGGAGGCATTGGCTCAGGGGATCATCCTTATCTTATGGATTGCGAGCCTCAGGCGGTTATGGCCCGAAACACGACTGTAACTATAGTCGTCAGCAAAACTCTTGATCAAATGAATACCCCGCCCGCCGATGGACGCCTGCTCGAGATCCGTTGCCTCGACCATGGCCGGAGCATCCAGCGGATTGAAGGCCGCTCCAGTATCGAGGATCTCAACGAGGATCGCGTCAGGGCGATCCGTGAGCGAGATGATGGTTTCTTGCGTTGGAGCTTCGGGGTAGGCATGGTCGATGACATTGGTCACGGCCTCGTTGATCACTAAATCGACCGCGAACCCCGTTTCGGGGGAAACCTTCCATTCTTCAAAGAGGCCGGCGAGCCAACGCTCGACACGGGCGAGTTCGCCGAGGCGGCTCTTGATGACGAGTGTGTCGCGTGGGCAAGCGGACATCGGCAATAGCCTGCCGGCGAGACATGCGCCGGCGCGAGAGGTGGATGTGAAGCAAACCCGCAGGGCCGCCCTGTCCTCGCGGGTGAAATCCGAGTTCGATCCGAGTCTCAGCCCGGAAGAATCTCCCGTAGGGCTTCCATCGCGACAGCCGAATCCTCGTACACTGGAATCAGCGTGGCGACACCCGAGCGATCCAGCACGGCCTTGACCATCGGCTGAGGATTGAGCAGGACTATCTTGCCGCCGCGCTTGGAGGCAGCTTTGGCACAGCTCAGCAGCGTGCGCATTCCAATCGACGCGAGAAAGCTTACCCGGCTCATGTCGACCAGGATCGCCGCCTGTTTGGTCGCCGTCAGGGCGGTGAACCTCATGTCGATTGCCTGGGTTCCTTCGACATCAAGTCGTCCGTCGAGCACGATCTTTAAGATCTGATCGTCAAGCAGCTCGGATTCAAGTCGCATCGTTCGGACTCCGGATACGGGATGGGATAAGGACGCCGTGTTCCGCCGGATGGATCAAACCTTCCGGGGGCCAGCCCTGCGGCGCGATCAAGTGTCACGACTCTAGCATGCGGTACATGACAGATTGATGACATGGGGCGCGTCTTACCGCTCGGAACGCCGGAGCAGGTATTGCGCGGTCCGGCTCCGTCCGCTTGTCGTCGCATCCCGACGACACCTTCGTCGGCACCGCCACCGATTAACGCCCCGGATTCCGGGCAATCGCCATCGAGAACCACGCAACCCGTGAATTTCGCACACTTTGGGGCGGTCGTGTGCACGTGTCCGGGCGGGACAGCACGCCTAATCTGGTCCCCGAGGCCAAGTGCCTCGTGAACGCCCGATCACCGGGCATACCAGACGAAGCATTCAGCGGAGGCCACCATCATGTCCATGCCACTCATCGCCGTTCTCGTCGCCACCACCGGCATTGCAGCGACCGTCGCGGTCTTCGAGAGCAAGGTCGAATCTCGCGAGACAGTCTCCACCATGACTGCGTCCGCCGGTTCGGTGGAGGATTGGACCCGGCGTGGGGTGAGGCCGGTCGACGCGGTCCAGCGTGCCGAAACCATAGGGACATCCAACGAGGGGCCGAGACGGGGCATGCGGGGAAGCCCCGAGAACGCCCAAGGTCTCCCGGTTGCAGGTCCCGGCGATTGGACCCGGCGCGGGAACAGGAACGACCCGTCGAGCTGAGCGACGGTAAGGGATGGTGACCCCGCCCCGTAGGATGCACCGATCCCGAGCCACAACAGATCGCTGTCCGGAATGCTGGTGTTGCGCAGGGCGTCGGTTGGTGGCGGGGTTCGGTCAGCCGGGTTTCAACAAGTCGGGTAGGGCGCTAATCCGCTTGACATCGGCGGACTGAACATCAATGCCGCCACCGACGGACCAGGCGTCGTTGATCCTTGATGTTCCCGCCTTTACTATCGCAATCGAGGTCCTGCATCGAGACCGCACCGGAGGACCATGAGGGTTGTGACTGGACTGGCTGTTTTAGCGTGCGGGCACATGTCTCAGGCCGGCGGGATTCGTCTTGCCGGTTGCTCTTCGGCTCGCCCTTCCGCTGCGACTCATTTGCGGGATCCGTTCCAGTGAGGTCGCCGCACGCCACCGGGTCCTGGTTGCCGGACCTCTCTACGGCACCATTCGCCGTGCCGCCTGGGGCCTCACCCGCGCTGGTCGCCGATCAAATCGTGGCCTGCTTTCGGGCGGTCGCCGCACTGGATCGACCGGCCACCAGGGTATTCGATGCATTCGCCGCCGGGTCAGGGCTCGATCCGCTTCACCCCCTGATGATTGCGGGTTCGCAGATTGCCGCCGAGATCGACTGCGGTGTCGCCGGGCGAGCCCGCAACGCCTACCACAACAGCCAGCATCTTTGCGAAGTCGTCTTGTGCAGCCTTTTCCTGGGCCGTCAGGCGGGACTGTCGCATACTCGGCAGGCGCGGGTTGTCGTTGCCGCGCTGGTGCATGACTTTCGGCACGACGGGACCACCAATGCCGGTCAAGCCTTCCGACTGGAGCAACTGGCCGTGACCTCTGCGCAACCTTACCTCGCGCGATCCGGTGTCACGCCCGACGAGATCGAGCGCGTCGCCGCGATCGTGCTGGCGACCGATATGACGAGGGGCGTCCCCTACGCTCGCCATTGTTTCAGGTTTCACCACCAGGTCGACCCTCGTCCCGAGGTGCCGGCGGAGGCTTTGGGTGACCTAAGTCCTCTCCGTCGGCTTGCGACCGACCCGGAAACGGCATTCGAGGCGGTTCTGGTCGCCGAGGCCGATCTGCTGCCGTCGATGGCCCTGACCGACGAGCACAGCCTGTTGTGTCAGCAGCGGTTGGTCCAGGAGAATGGGCGTGTCGGCGCCGGGCCGGCCGAGAAGCTCGCCTTTCTGAATGAACAATCCGGGGGGTTCTTGGTCTCCGGCTTCTTCGAGCCGAATTTCAACCGACTGCGGCGAGCCTTGGTCGCCGCGCTGCCGGAGCGACCGCGGGAATAGACGGCAATGAAAGAGGAAGCACGCGACATCCTGTTGGGGATCCCGTTGTTCGCGGGACTCGGCCGCGATCTGATCGGCGATCTCGTCGATCAGGCCATGCTTCGCTCCTACCGCGCAAATACCGTCGTCATGCAGAAGGGTGACGAGGCCAGTGCCCTGTACGTGCTGCTCTCCGGGCGGGTCAAGGTCTTCTCCGCGGACGACAACGGCAAGGAGATCGTGTTGAACGAGCTTGGGCCCGGCGACTATCTGGGTGAGCTGGCCCTGATCGAAGACTCCACGCGCTCGGCCTCCGTCATGACGATTGCGCCGTCGCGTTTCCTGGTCATCCCGAAGGCGTCGTTTCAGGCATTCGTGATCTCGCGGCCCAGTGTAGCGCTGCACCTCATCGGTGCGCTCGCCGCGCGGGTCCGCAAGCTGACGGAGGAGGTCGAGCGCCTCGCCCTGAACGACGTCTACAGTCGCCTCGCCGACACGCTCCATTCACGCGCCGTCGAAGAGGACGGACGACTCGTCACCGATTCCCTGACGCAGCGCCATCTCGCGTCGCTGGTCGGCGCATCCCGGGAGATGGTGAGCCGTATCCTCAAGGACTTAAAGGCGGGCGACTACATCTCTCTCGACGGCAAGCGTATCGTCATCCACCGCAAGCTTCCCGAACGCTGGTGAGGGCGGTTGTCCTGTTGCGAGCATTGTGTCCGGCATATCGTCACAAGGCGCGCGACTCCTTAATGCGGCCACACGACACCAGGGTATGAGTGGATAGTGCCATCGCCGCACGCGGCGCCCCCGTCCGCTAGCTCAGCGGATTCCGGCGCAACGAAGTGCCGCATCCGCTTGATGAGTGACTCCAGGAGTCCTTCGCGCTGCAGGACCCGGCTGCCGTCATGAGGGCGCTTGCAGCAGCATCAGATTGACCCCGCTGCGCGCATAGCCCTCTTCGCTCATCAGCCAGTCCAGCGCGAGCGAGGCCAGATCATCGGCCGTCGGCTCCAGATCCGGGGTCTGGTTCTGATAAAGGATCTTCAGATAGCTGCGGCAGTCGGGACAGGATTCGGCGCGAATCGCGGAGTCCGGATTCTCGACCGCGTGGTAGCCGATCTGGCGGGTGTTGTTGCAGGTGCTGCATTTAGCCCGCTCCAGATACCACTGCGAGCTGCACAGCGAGCAGACCAGATAGCGCAAGGCGTCCGTGGCACCGCCGGTGCGGACCACCGAGGCGACGGGGTGCGAGCCGCAGACGGGGCAGAGATCGGGAAAGCCGGGGCGTGCGATTCGCGACGGCTCCAGGTCGCGGGCGAGCCGACTCCAGTAGACCTGCAGGGCGGCGGCGATGA
>JBGSKP010000487.1:0-1870 GCA_041741175.1 Thiocapsa sp.
GGTCGAGCTGATCGACATCAATCCGCGTCGCGCCGAGATCGCCGGGGCGCTTGGGGTGCGCTTTGCCTTGCCGAGCGATGCGAGCGCCGAGGCGGATTGCGTGATCCATGCCAGCGGCGCGTCGGCGGGTCTGACGCTGGCGCTTGAGCTGGCCGGTTTCGAAGCGACCATCCTGGAGCTGAGCTGGTACGGCACCACCCCGGTCACCCTGCCGCTTGGCGGCGCCTTTCACCGGCGCCGGCTGACCTTGCGCTCCTCGCAAGTGGGGCAGGTCGCGACGGCGCAGCGTGCACGATGGGATTACCACAGACGGCTCGCTCTTGCGCTCGCGCAGCTTCGGGAGCCACTCCTCGATCTCATCATCACCGGCGAGGATGGGTTCGAGGATCTGCCGGACGTTCAGGCCCGATTGGCGGCTGATCCGGGCGAGACCTTGATGCATCGCATTCGGTACCCTTAGCCTTTTCCAGCGGGAGAGCCCCATGTTCAGCGTCTGTGTCCGTGACCACATCATGATTGCCCATAGTTTTCGCGGCGAGGTCTTCGGGCCGGCTCAGCGTTTGCACGGGGCGACTTTCGTGGTGGATGTCGAGTTTCGCCGCCCGACGCTCGATGCCGACGGGTTGGTTGTCGACATCGGCCTCGCCAGCCAGACACTGCGCACGCTGCTGTCCGTGCTCGACTATCGGAATCTCGACGAGGAACCCACCTTCGCCGGGCAGAACACCACCACGGAGTTTCTCGCCAAGGTCATCTTCGATCGCATGGCCGGGCAGCTTGCGACGGGCGCGCTCGGCGAGGGTGCGCGCGACATCACCGCACTGCGCGTCCTGTTGAGCGAATCCCATGTCGCCTGGGCAGCCTATGAGTCCGAGCTGCCCAAACCCGCTCAACGGTGAACCGACGCGCGTTGCTCTGGTTCCTGATTCCAGGCGACCTCGACACGCCCACGGGTGGCTACCGCTACGATCGACGGCTGATCGATGGACTGACCGCACTGGGTTGGACGGTCACGCCGGAGCGACTCGACGACAGCTTTCCTCAGCCCACGGCTGTGGCCCTGGATGAGGCCGATCACCGTCTTGCATGCATTCCGGACGACTCACTGGTGATCATCGACGGCCTGGCCTTCGGGGCGATGGCGCCGGTTGCCGCACGACATGCACACCGTCTGCGTCTGATTGCGCTGGTGCATCATCCGCTTGCACTGGAGACGGGACTGACGCCGGCGCGAGCCGAAACACTGCGCCGCAGTGAGGCCAGGGCGCTGGCCTTCACGCGCCGGGTTCTGGTCACCAGTGACGCCACGGCGACCCGACTGATCGCGGAGTACGCGGTTGCGCAGGATCGGATCCGGGTGGTGGAGCCCGGCGTGGATGTGGCGCCCCTCGCGGTCGGCTCCGGCGGATCGGCATTGAATCTGCTGTGCGTGGCCGCCCTGACATACCGCAAGGGCCACGACGTCCTTTTGCGCGCCCTGGCACCCTTGATCGACCGATCTTGGCGGCTCGACTGTGTCGGTAGCCTGGAACGCTGCCCGATGACGGTCAGGGCCTTGCGACGTCAGTGCGATCAACTGGGTCTGACCGGGCGCGTGCAGCTCGCCGGCGCTGTAGATCACACACGCCTCGTCGATTACTATCACAACGCCGATCTCTTCGTCCTGCCGACACGCTTCGAGGGCTATGGAATGGTCTTGACCGAGGCACTTGCACGGGGTCTCCCCGTCATCAGCACGCAAACTGGACCGATCCCGGGCATCGTTCCTCCGCAGGCCGGTTGCCTGGTGGAACCGGACGACCCGGCAGCGCTCCAGCGCACGCTGGCCGCACTGCTCGATGATCCAACGCACCGCAACAGGCTCGCCGCC
>JBGSKP010000488.1:0-5899 GCA_041741175.1 Thiocapsa sp.
GATGCGCTCGTGCGCACCCGGCCGGACCTGATCGTCGCGCCGACACACCTGGCCGCGGATGCGGCGCAAGCTGCCACCCGGGACATCCCAATCGTGTTCATTGCGACCAGCGACCCGGTGACCGGCGGCTTTGCCGCCAGCCTCGCGCATCCGGGCGGCAATATGACCGGGCTGACCTGCTATGCCGGCGAGCTCACCGCCAAACGTCTCGAGCTGCTGAAAGCCATGGCTCCCGGGATCCGGCGCCTCGGCGTCCTGTCCAGTCCTTATCTGGCGCGCAGTTTCAACGCGGTTTATCTGCGCGATGTGACGGCCGCGGCCGCGGCACTGCAGTTGGAGATTCGGGTGATCGAGGCGGCTGCCGGCGACGATCTCCCGCAGGCATTCGATCTGATGGTGCAGTGGAAAGCCGACGCCCTGTACATCATGCCATCCATCGTTTTTGCTTACGAGGCGCAGCAGATCGCCGATCTGGCCTGGTGGCACGGCCTGCCGACGATGCATTGGTATAAACCTTACGCGGCGATGGGCGGTCTCATGGCATACGGGGTCGACTACGCGGCGCTCCAGCAGCGCGCCGCGAGCTATGTCGACAGGATCCTCAAGGGCCGCAAGCCGGCCGATTTGCCGATCGAGCAGCCGATGCAGTACGAGCTCCTGATCAATCGCGCAACGGCAAACGAGCTGGGCCTGACGATCCCACAATCCATTGCGCTGCGGGCCGACCGGATCATCGACTGACCGGGACTGGCGGTCCGACCGGCCCCGAGCGCCCATGCATGCGAGCGTATATGCTTGTTTGGCCTCGGAGTCCACTGTTCCGGAAATACTTCCGGTATTTCATGCTATTGGTGAGCGGAACCCTGCTCGCCAGCGAAGCGACCGGCCTTTACTTTTCCTACCTGGAAACGCGCGCAGCCGTGCTCGCGTTGCAGCGGGAAAAGGCGTTCGGGGCCGCCGTGCGGATAAAGCAATTCGCCGAAGACATCGAACGGCAGATCGGCTGGACGCTTCTCCCTCATTTCGGCCCTCATCCCGGCCCCCATCCCCGCGTCCCCGGCACCCTTGAACCGCGCTATCTCGATCTGCTGAAGCTCCTGCGCCAGGCTCCGGCCATCACCAATGCCAGTTGGCTGGATGCGAACGGACATGAGCAGATGCGCGTGTCGCGCCTGAGTATGGATCGGATCGACAGCGGCATCGATCGCTCCGGCGAGCCTGCGTTTCATCAGCCAACGCCAGATCACCCCTACTTCGGGCCGGTCTATTTCCTTAAGGAAACCGAGCCTTATATGACGATCGCGGTGACGCCGCAGACCAAGGGCGAGGGCGTCACGGTGGTCGAGGTCAACCTTAAGTTTGTTTGGGATATCATCGCGCGACTTGGGATCGGCAAGACCGGTTACGCCTACGTGGTGGATCGTCGCGGGCAGCTGGTCTCCCATCCGGACATCAGCCGGGTGTTGCAGAAGAGCGATTTCTCTGCGCTGCCCCAGGTACAGCGCGCGCTGTCGGCCAGCAGTCATGTAGACGGCGTTGCAGACGACTCCGGCACCGGGAACGATCCGCAGGGAAACCCGGTCCTCGCCGCACACGCGCCGATTCCCGAGCTGGGCTGGATCCTGCTCGTCGAGCAGCCGCGCACCGAAGCCTATGCGCCGCTCTATGCCGCGCTCGGACGTGCCGGCTTGCTGCTGCTTATCGCCCTACCGCTCGCGGTGCTCGCCAGCCTGGCCCTTGCCCGACATATCGTGATGCCGATCCGCACCCTGCAGCAGGACGCCGCGCGCATCGGCGCCGGGGCGCTGGAGCATCGGGTGGAGGTCAAGACAGGCGATGAGCTCCAGGCGCTCGCCGAGGCGCTCAATCGGATGGCCGCACGCCTGTGTCAATCCTATACCGGCCTGGAGCGGAAAGTCGCCGCGCGCACCCGCGAGCTGGAGCGCGCGAATCAGGCCAGGTCGCGCTTCCTGCGCGCCGCCAGTCACGACCTGCGCCAGCCGATGCATGCCCTCGGCCTCTTTATCGCCCAGCTCAACGAGCGCGTGACGGACCCGCAGACGCGGCACATCATCACGCAGGCCGGCGTTGCGGTGACAACATTGCAGGAGTTGCTCAATGCGATCCTCGATATCTCGCGGCTGGATGCCGGCGTGATCGCACCGGATGTCACCGACTTTGCCATCGACTGGCTCCTCGAACGCGTCGGTGCCGCATTCGCCCCGAGTGCGGCAGAAAAAGGTTTGCGGTTGAAGATCGTCCCCAGCCGCCTCGCCGTGCGCAGCGATCCGGTGCTGCTTGAGCGCATCTTGCTCAATCTCGCCGCCAATTCCGTACGCTATACCGAACGTGGCGGAATATTGATCGGCTGCCGGCGTCGCGGCAAGCGCGTCCGTATCCTGGTCTGCGACACGGGCATCGGCATCCCGCGGGAGCAACAGGAGGCGATCTTCCGGGAGTTCTATCAGGTCGCTCACTCGGAACGCGATCCTGGCCTCGGCCTTGGGTTGGCGATTTCAGCGCGTTTGGCACGCCTGCTCGGCGGCCGCATCGAGTTGGTCTCGCGCCCCGGAAAAGGCTCGGCGTTTACCCTTGACGTCCCCCGCGCAGAGCGGTCGCCGGCCCCGATGCGCAGCATGCCCGGTACGGACGCGACCGATTCGCTCGGAGGCGCGTACGTGCTCATCGTAGACGACGACGCGCTGGTCCGTGCGGCCACACGCAGCTTGCTGACCCATTGGCACTGCGAGGTGGCAGTTGCCGCTGATGGGCAGGAAGCCATCGCCGCACTGGCGGGGCTGGGGGGACTGGAGCGCATTCCCGACGCCCTGCTCTGCGACTACCGCCTGCCCGGCGACGAAACCGGCATCCAGGTCATCCGTCGACTGTGTGCGGTTGCCGGCAGGGCGATCCCGGCCGCATTGATCAGCGGCGATACCGGCCCGGAAGCCTGGCGCGACGCCAAGGCAGGCGGCTATGTACTGCTGTCAAAACCGCTGGCGCCAGCAAAGCTGCGCGCACTGATCGAGCACCTCGTCGCGGCATCGCGGGCGCAGCGGGCCCGCTCGATCGACACGGTTTAAGACTTACCGCCGGGGCTGCCCGGTATCTCCAGGCGCAGACCAAGCTGGTTGACGATAACCACCGCCTGCGTGCGGCTCGTGACCTTAAGCGCTTTGAGGATGGCGGTCACGTGGATTTTCACCGTCGCCTCGGCCAAGCCGAGCTCGCGGCAGATCTGTTTGTTGGACTTACCCTGAGCGATCCGCGCCAGCACCTGGCGTTGACGTTCGGTCAAACCCAGGGCCTCCGCCGAAACCGACTCGCGCGCCGGCGGGTTGGACGCGCCCACCGACCCGCTCGCCCAGTTCGGCGCCATTAGGTCAAGCGCCATCAGCTCGGGCGGCAAATAGCGTCCGCCCGCAAGCACGAGGCGCAGCGCGTTGACCATGACCGGATGGGGCGAGGACTTCGGCACGTACCCCATCGCACCGCCGGCGAGCACGGCCTTGACGATGCTCGGGTCATCCAGCGCCGAAACCGCCACGAGCGGCAACGCCGGATGGCTGCGGCGAAGCGCCTCGAACAGCTCCAGTCCGTTCACGCCGGGCAGGCAGATGTCGAGCAACACCAGATCCAGGTCCAGATGCTCGGCAACGAGGCGCATCACCGTCTCCCCGTCCGCTGCATCGAGCACGACGACCTCGCGATCCAGCTCGTGCAGCACCAGCCCGAGCGCCTCGCGCAGCAGCGGATGATCATCGGCGACGAGAACCTTCACGACCCTATCCCTCCCGCTCCGGCAGGACAGCGACACCTGAGTCTAAGTTTAGACACCGGTCTTCGATTCGTTTTGCACAACCGGTAACATCGGAGAGAAATGTTTTATAAGTCTGATGGTTGCTAGCGCATCCACCAGGGGCACGACCTTCGTCTTAGTCCATCGGTTCGATACCGCCGAGCCGATCCCTGGTCCAAACTGACAGCATGGATGGACGCCTCGAGTCCGCCCCATCCGAACAAGACACCCGGCTCGGCGAGCGACAGCTCAGACGACGGAGGACACCATCATGAAGACCACGCTCAGTATCGCTCTACTCATCGGCCTGTTCAGCTCAGGGCTCGGCTCGGGGTTCGCCTCGGCCGCGGTCGACACCAACAGCCTTGAGCCCTGCATCAACGGGCGCGTTTCCGCCTTGGGTCTATACCCGACACAAGCCGAAGAGGATGCCGCCTTTGCCGAAGCAAGACGGCTCAGCGGGACCATGCAGTCGCCGGTACCGGACAGGGAGCGCCTGGAGGCCAGCATTCAGCGCACATCCGATTGGAAATAGAGCCCGATTGGAACGCGCGTCGGGCGCCGGCAACGGTACCCGGAACAAAGGAGGTCAACACCATGAGAAGATTCCTTGCACTTACGATGCTGCCGATTACCCTCGGCGCACAGGCCACCTGTGTGACACCACCGTTGGAAATCGGGGACATCGGTCCGAGCTACACGCTGGTCTGCGCCGAGTTGGAGCGTCGGTTTCCAGACGCCGCGCTGGCGGTCGAGGATCTGGCCATCCACTCTCCGACGCAGGTCTCGGTGATCGCATCGGTGGATAGCCAGCCAATGCCGATGCGCTATTCGCTCACCGGCTATATCTGGGCACTGGATGAGAGCGGTCTGCGCACAGCAGACGCTGCTAGTGCGCCTGACAGCCCCGCGGTGCCGCGTTGACGGTGGCTCGCTGCCCCGCGCGCGCGAGCCAATGCGGTGGGCGTCGGCCGAGCCAGCCAAAGGGCCGGCCAACGCCTGCGCAGCAGTCCTCAAGGCAGGTCACCACGACGAAAGAGCAGATAGCCCCCAAACGCGCAGGCCGTGCCGAGCAGAACCGGATACACCAGCGCATAAGCCATGTAGCCGGCGTGCCCGAAATTGTCGAGGATGACGTAGGCGGAGGGGCCAAGCATGACCAGCTGTGAATCGAGCAGGAGCATGGCCGCGGTGCGGAAGACCTGCATGGGGTTGGCCAGGGCGATGCCGACGACCGTCTCGGGCGGGATCTGATTGCGGATCAGGGTGCCGAGCAGGATGAGATCCAGGAACAGCAGGAGCGTCAGCCAAACGACGAAGGCGGATGCCTGGGCGACATCGGCCGAACGGCTGAGGGTCGAGAGCAGCATCCCGATGCCTAGGAAACACCAGGCCAAGGCCATCAACAGCGCCGTGTACCAGATGAAGAGCACCCAGGGCACCGCGGCCCCTTTCACCGCGCCCCAGACGATGGCGCCGACCATCGCGAGGAACACGGGCAGGAAGACGACCAGGAAACGCCCCGCGAGCTTGCCCCAGTACCAGGGCGCGAGCCCGATGGGCAGCGAGAGCAGGTATTCATAGACGCCGGCCTCGCGGTCTCCGGCCACCGAGCGGACCGTCGTGATGAGCACGAAGACCGGCAGGATGGCCATGGCGAGCTGGATATAGGTCGCCATCAGGCGGGACAGCCCGGTGAAGCCCATGATCCGCGACTCGGTCAGCCCGAAGGCGAACAGCAGGACGACCAGCCCGCCGAAGACGAGCGTGTAGGCGACGAACCACTTGGCCCGGAACGACTCGAGGAGATCGGTCTGGGCGGTCAGCCAGAATTCACGCATGGTTTCGGGACTCCGTTAACCTAAAAAAGACAGCAACGTAGGTCGGATTAGCGCAGCGTAATCCGACATCCGAGTGCTCGGCGCGGCGCCGAACGTCGGGTTACGTCGCGTATCGGCCCCGGTGGACAACCTTGAACAAGGTGCCGGCGCGCCTAACCCGACCTACGGGAGGTCGGTGCGCGATCATCGCAGCATCATCACTCGCGCATGCCGGCTGCATCTCTGCGGTTGTCCATCTCACGGGTCATCTGGTTGGAGA
>JBGSKP010000489.1:0-1955 GCA_041741175.1 Thiocapsa sp.
CATGGAAGCGGATCCCGGCGGCGGCCAGGCGGCCGATCTGCTCGGGTAGACCCGGCTCGTCGAGGTCGCCGTCGGAGATCAGCAGGATGGCGCGCGCGCTGTCTTCCGGCAGACCGGCCAACAGCATCTCGGCGCGGTCCAGGGCCAATCCCAAGCGACTGCCTTGCAGGTTCGGGCTCGCCAGTTCGCTGGACAGGGCCGGCAGGGCGTTGAGAATGGTCTGAGTGTCTTCGGTGATCGGCGAGACGACGTGGGGCACGGAGGCGAAGAGGATCAGGCCGAGCCGAACTTCGCGATTCTTGCGGACCAGATCGCTGATCTCGTGGCGGGCGCGCCCGAGCCGATTGGGGCTCACGTCGGCGGCCTGCATGGAGCGCGAGAGATCGAGCAGGATCAGCAGATTATTGCCCGGATGAAAGAGCCGCACATCGGTGGCATCCCAGCGCGGACCGGCCATGGCGACCAGGAGCAGCGTCCAAAGCAGACCCCAGCGCAGATAGCGCCCCCAGCGCTCGGTCGTGCGCAAATCGCGCGTCCCGCTCAGATGGGGCAGGAGATGCGGATCGGCATAGCGATGCAGCGGACCCTGCGCGGCGCGTGCGGCACTGCGCCTGAGCCACCAGGCGATCGGAATCAGGGCCAGGAGCCCGATAAACCACAAGGGTTGCTCGAAATGAAAACCACCGTCAATCACTGGCGACCCTACCCATCACGCGTTTGCGCCCTTCCGGAAAGAACCCGAGCCCGAGCAGCGCAAGCAGAGCGATACCCAGCGGCCAGCGGTACAGCGGTGCCGGCACAAAGGCCGTGCGCGTCTGCGCCTCGGTCTTCTCAAGCTGGCTGATCCGCATCGAGATCTCTTCGAGCGCACGGGTATCGGTCGCACGGAAATAGGCGCCGCCGGTCAGCTCGGCGATCTCCTGGAGGGTCTTCTCGTCCATCGTCAGATCATCGCGATAGCGCACCACGCCTTCTTCCAGGATGGGGATCTGCTCCTGCTCGCTGCCGACACCGACCACATAGATGCGGACACCGTACTGACGGGCGACCACAGCCGCCTCGCCCGGCGCGAACCGCCCGGCATTGTTGTCCCCGTCGGCGATGACGATCATGACCCGCGATCCCTCCGGGCGGTCTCGCAGCTTCACCACACCGAGCGCGATGGCGTCACCCAGCGCAGTTGCCGGGCCGGCCACACTCGGGACGATGCCGTCGAGGGCCTGGCGCACGGCCAGCCGGTCCAGACTTAAAGGCGAGAGGACGAATGCCTGGCTGCCGAAGACGATGAGACCCACCCGATCCCCGTCGCGACCCTCGATGAACCGACCCATCACGCCCCGGACCACGCTCATGCGGTTGACCGGGCGGCCATCCACGGTGAAGTCCAGCGCCTCCATCGAATGGGAGGCATCCACGGCGATCATGAGGTCGTAACCGGGCGTGCTGATCTCGGTAAAAGGCGTGAGCCACTGGGGTCGCATCAGGGCGACGACCAGCGCGATCCATAACAGATAGAGCAGGGCGCGGTACAGCCAGCCGGCGAGCCGCGGGCGCGGGCGGCGTGCGACGAACGCCGACTGAAGCGCGATGATCTGAGGATGCAGCAGGGTGACGCGCTGACCCTCAAGCGTTTCCTGCGGATGCTGTCCGCGCTCCGGCCACAACCAAGGCAGCAGCAGCGGCAAAGGCAAGAGAAGTGCGGCCCAGGGCCAGTGAAACTCAAACACGCGCTGTCCCTCGCGTCCGGCGCCAGGGCAGCAGTCGGCGTCTCGGGGCATCGCGGACCTCGACCCAGGCCAGTGCCGCGTCGATCAACGACGGCAGATCCTTAGCGCTCGCCGGGCTCATGAGCGCACCGTCCGGTGCGTAAGGCGCATCGATCAGCAGCCGACCCCGCTCGTGCCAGGGAAAGCCGCTTGGGTCATGCTTCGTGAGCCAGTGCAGCCAAACCGCGC
>JBGSKP010000490.1:0-5083 GCA_041741175.1 Thiocapsa sp.
CGCCGAGTGCGTCGGCTCGGTCTGTCCCCCAACATTCAACCCACACGAGCGCGATGGATAAGCTTCTCATTACAGGTGGCACGCCCTTGCGGGGCCAGGTCCGGGCGTCGGGCGCGAAGAATGCCGCCCTGCCGATCCTGGCGGCGTCCCTCCTGGCCGAGGCGCCGGTGTCGCTCGGCAATATCCCGCGTCTGCGCGATATCAGGACAACCCTGGATCTGCTCGGTCGCATGGGTGCGCAGCTTCGCCTGCTGGACGGTGATCGCGTCGAGGTCCAGCCCGGCGAGTTGACCAGCTTCGCCGCGCCTTATGACCTGGTCAAGACGATGCGGGCGTCGATTCTGGTGCTCGGGCCCGTGCTTGCACGCTACGGCCAGGCCGATGTGTCCCTGCCCGGCGGTTGCGCCATCGGCGCGCGCCCGGTCAACCTGCACATCGAAGGTCTGCGGGCCATGGGCGCGGAGATTCGTGTCGAGGGTGGCTATATCCGTGCCCGCGCGCAGCGTCTGCACGGCGCACGCCTGGTCATGGAGATGGTCTCGGTCACGGGTACCGAGAACCTGCTAATGGCTGCGACCCTGGCCAAGGGCGAGACCCTGATTGAGAACGCCGCACGCGAACCCGAGGTCGTCGATCTGGCCGAGTTTCTGATCGCCATGGGTGCCCGGATCGAGGGTGCAGGAACCGACCGGATTCATGTGCAAGGGGTCGATCACCTCGGCGGGGCCGATTATGCGGTCATGCCCGATCGGATCGAGACCGCAACCTTCCTGGTCGGGGCGGCCATGACAGGAGGCCGTGTCACCGTGACCCACACCCGACTGGACTGTCTGGACGCGGTTATCCAGAAGCTGCGCGAAGGCGGCGCCGAGATCGAGGTCGGCGCTGACGCGATCACGCTGGATATGCATGGGCGGCGCCCCCGCGCCGTCGACATCCATACCGCGCCCTATCCGGCCTTTCCGACCGACATGCAGGCCCAGTTCTGCGCGCTGAACAGCATCGCCGAAGGCGTCGGAACCCTGACCGAGACGATCTTCGAGAACCGTTTCATGCATGTCCAGGAGCTGCAACGGATGGGCGCGGACATTCGCATCGAAGGCAATGTCGCGATCTGTCGGGGGGTGGCGCGTTTGACCGCGGCGCCTGTCATGGCGACTGATCTGCGTGCGTCGGCGGGTCTGGTGCTGGCCGCGCTGGTGGCCTCGGGCGAGACGCTGATCGACCGCATCTACCACCTCGATCGCGGTTATGACAACATCGAAGGGAAGCTCTCTGCCTTGGGCGCGGGAATCCAGCGGATCTCGGGCCGTCCATAAGGCGCGAGTTGAACTAAACCGCGTCCAGAGCGACATGCGTCATTTTCATGTTGCGTTTGGTTTGGGCGTTGTCCTCGATCTCGGTGAGACGCGGTTTAAAATTTAATGTTTTTAATACTTTAAACCGCGCCAGCTCCGACAGTCGTCGGCGCTGGCGCGGCCGATCCACTCCAACAAATTATGCGTACCGCACCGGGCGCGGTTTAACCGAATGGGGCTAACAGGGCGCGACACCATGAGTCTCGATACACCGCTCACGATTGCACTGTCCAAGGGTCGGATATTCGACGAGACGCTGCCCCTGCTGGCTCACGCCGGTATTTATCCGCTCGACGACCCCGAGACCAGCCGCAAGCTGATCCTGGAAACCAACGAGCCGCGGGTGCGTTTCCTTATTATCCGTGCGAGCGACGTGCCGACCTATGTTCAGTACGGCGCGGCGGATCTGGGTGTCTCGGGCAAGGACGTCCTGCTGGAGCATGGGGGCGATGGACTCTACGAGCCGCTTGATCTGGGGATCGCGCGCTGTCGTCTGATGGTCGCTGGGCTGCCGGACGTGTCGGCACCCCTGACACGGCGGTTACGGATCGCCACCAAGTATGTGAAAAGCGCCGAGCGCTACTACGCCTCCAAGGGCGAGCAGGTGGAGATCATCAAGCTCTACGGCTCGATGGAACTGGCGCCCTTGGTTGGCCTGTCCGATCGCATCGTGGATCTGGTGGAAAGCGGCAATACACTTAAGGCCAACGGGCTTGTGGCGTTGGAGCACATTGCCGATATCAGCTCGCGCCTGGTGGTCAACAAGGCATCCTGGAAGATGAAGCATGCCGCCGTGACCGGCGTGCTCGATGCCCTGCGCGAGGCCGTCGCACGTCGGTCCAACCCAACCCAAGCGGCCCCGTCATCCGGGTCGGGGAGCTGAGTAGCCGTGAGCCTGATCAAACGCCTGTCCACGAAGGATCACGATTTTCAATCCGTTCTGGACGACCTGCTGGCCTGGGACTCGGTCTCCGACGATCAGGTCCAGCAGACTGTCGCCGGTATCATCCGCGATCTGCGCGCGCGCGGCGACGCGGCGCTGCTCGACTATACAACGCGCTTCGATCGCTGGACGCCGGCCACGGCCGCCGATCTGGAGATCCCTGCGGCGCGTCTGCACGAGGCATGGAAGCGCATCCCGGCGTCGCAGCGCGAGGCCCTACAGGTGGCCGCGGCACGGATCCGTGCCTATGCCGAGCGTCAAAAGATCGACAGTTGGCACTATACCGAGGCCAACGGAACCCTCCTGGGCCAGCAGGTAACGCCTCTGGACCGGGTCGGGCTCTATGTACCGGGCGGCAAGGCCGCTTATCCCTCCTCGGTCCTGATGAACGCCATCCCGGCCAAGGTCGCCGGTGTCGGCGAACTCATCATGGTCGTGCCGACACCCGACGGCGAGCTCAACGAACTGGTGCTGGCCGCGGCCCATGTCGCCGGCACGGATCGCGCCTTTGCGGTCGGCGGGGCGCAAGCGGTGGCGGCACTGGCCTTCGGAACCCAGACCATTCCGGGTGTCGACAAGATCGTCGGTCCGGGCAATATCTATGTCGCAACGGCCAAGCGCGCCGTTTTCGGCCAGGTCGGCATCGACATGGTGGCCGGTCCATCCGAGATCCTGGTGATCTGCGACGGCAAAACCGATCCGGACTGGATCGCCATGGATCTGTTTTCGCAGGCCGAGCACGACGAGGACGCCCAATCCATCTTGGTGAGCTGGGACGTCGCCTTCCTGGACCGCGTGGCGGCCAGCATCGAACGGCTGCTCCCGACCATGGAGCGTGCACCCATCATTGAGGCGGCCTTACGCGGTCGCGGTGCGCTCATTCAGGCGCATGACCTGAATGATGCGATTGACGTCGCCAATGGCATTGCACCGGAGCATCTGGAGCTGTCGGTCGAGGATCCGCAGGCCATCGTGGGGCGCATCCGCCACGCCGGCGCCATCTTCATGGGGCGCTATACCGCCGAGGCGCTCGGCGATTACTGCGCCGGCCCGAACCATGTGCTGCCGACTTCGCGGACCGCGCGGTTCTCCTCGCCGCTGGGTGTCTATGATTTTCAGAAACGCTCCAGCCTCATCATGGCCTCGGCTGCCGGTGCGGCCCAGTTGGCCAGAACGGCTTCCATTCTGGCGCGGGGCGAGGGGCTGACTGCCCATGCGCGCTCGGCCGAATATCGCGCGGAGGCGGACTGAATCCACCATGCATGAGCTCATTGACCAGATCATTCGACCCGATATTCGCGCTCTGAATGCCTATCATGTCCCGAATCCGGCGGGGCTGATCAAGCTCGATGCCATGGAGAACCCCTACGATTGGCCCGAGGCGATCAAGGCGGACTGGCTCGATGTTCTGCGCGGTGTGGCCCTGAACCGCTATCCAGACCCCCAGGGCGTGATCGTCCAAGACGCTCTGCGCGAGGCCATGGATATTCCGGCCCACATGGCGTTGCTGCTGGGGAACGGCTCGGATGAGCTGATCCAGATGTTGGACGTTGCCGTCGCACAGCCGGGGCGCAAGGTGCTGTCGCTCGATCCGGGGTTCGTCATGTACCGCATGATCGCCCGCTTCTGCGGCATGGAGTATGTCGGCGTCCCCTTGCGCGCGAATGATTTCTCGATCGATGTGCCGGCGGTGCTTGAGGCGATTGCGCGCGAGCAGCCGGCCCTGGTCTATCTGGCCTATCCAAACAATCCAACCGGTAACCGCTTCGATGCCGATGACATGGTCAGCATCATTGAGGCGTCGCGCGGACTGGTCATCGTCGACGAGGCCTATGCCCCCTTCACCGATTCCAGCTTCCTGGGGCTCCTCGGCGACTGGCCCAATCTCCTGGTTCTGCGAACCCTGTCGAAGATGGGGCTCGCCGGTTTACGTCTGGGCTATCTGGCCGGCCCTGCCGCCTGGCTGGAGGAGATCGACAAGGTTCGCCTGCCGTACAACATCAATGTGTTGACCCAAGCCTCGGCGGCCTTTGCCTTGCGTCACAAGCCGCTGCTCGACGAGCAGGCCCATGCCATTCGTGCCGAGCGCCTGCGTCTTTACACCGCGCTCTCGGGTCGGAGCGACCTCCACGCCTATCCCAGCGAGGCCAACTTCATCCTGCTGCGCGTCGCTACAGGGCGTGCCGATCCCATCTTTGCCGGATTGAAGGCGCGCGGCATCCTGATCAAAAACCTCAGCGGGGCGCACCCCATGCTGACCGATTGTCTGCGTGTCACCGTGGGTCGGCCCGAGGAGAATACGGCCTTCTTAAGCGCGCTGGGCGACCTGTTGTAGGCCCGATCCTTCGCATCGCCGGACGCCGCCCGGCCTGATTGCATCGGCCAGGGCCGATGTTGTGCCGTCCGCCGCATGGACACCCGCATCCGGGTTCTTTAGAATTCCAGCCGGTTAGGGCGACGACCACGGACCCGCCCAGGCGCGATTGCGCCCTTACCTTATTCCAGTCGCGGCCGTTGCACGCCCCCCGCCCGGATCGGAGAAACCCTTGAGCAAACCCGCGGTACTCGTGCTGGAGGACGGCTCCGTCTTCCGGGGAACGTCGATCGGCGCCGATGGATCGAGCGTCGGCGAGGTGGTGTTCAACACCGCCATGTCCGGATATCAGGAGATCCTCACCGATCCCTCGTATCTGCGACAGCTCGTCACCCTGACCTACCCGCACATCGGCAATGTCGGGACCAATCCGGAGGACGAGGAGTCCGACCGCGTTCAGGCCGCCGG
>JBGSKP010000491.1:0-1711 GCA_041741175.1 Thiocapsa sp.
CGGTCTCCTCGATCGCGGCGACACCGCGGCCGAGCTCGAGCCGGACCCCGTTGCGCTCGCTCTCGCGGTGGAGCGGCTCGGCGATCTCGCGATCGAAGAAGGGCATGACCTGATTCTGCAGCTCCACCACCGTGACCTTCAGACCCCGATGGACGAACTGTTCCGCGACTTCGAGACCGATGTAGCCTGCACCGACCACGACGGCCTCCTTCGCGTGCGCCATCCCGGCGATGATCCGATCCATGTCTCCGAGATTGCGTAGGCTGAAGACGCCTCGTGCCGTCGCACCCGGGATCGGCGGCACGATCGGCGCGGCACCGGGCGAGAGGATGAGCTTGTCGTAGCCCTCCCCGTATTGCTCGCCGGTGTCGAGATTCTTGATCAACACCCGCTTGGTCGCTCGATGGATCGCGATCACCTCGTGGCGGATACGTGCGTCGATCAGAAATCGATCGCGAAAGAGCTCCGGCGTTGCGACCAGAAGTTGGGCGCGATCGGCGATCTCGCCGCCGATGAAATAGGGTAGACCGCAGTTGGCGAAGGACACATAGGGGTCGCGCTCGAATAGGATGATCCGGGCATGCTCGTTGACACGGCGGGCCCGCGCGGCCGCCGATGCGCCGCCCGCCACACCGCCGACGATCAGGATTCTCGGGGAGTCGTGCGCCTGTGTCCTGGTTGTCACCGCTGATTCTCCTGCGTTCTCGTTTAAGCCAAGAAACCCTATGCGATCAAGGGGACATCTCGTCGACGTCGACGGCGGGATTCTATCCGAAACGCGGAACCTGCGCCGCTCGACTCAAGCAGCGGAGCACCGCCCCGTCTCCGGCCGTGCGCGACCGATGGCGCCTGTTGCCGTCGGGGAATCCAGGTGCTTACCCCGCTGCCGCGACTGGTTGCCGCGACCTTGTCGGTGGTCCGCCCCGCGGCTACTATCGCCGCGGCAACCGACCAGAAGCGATCCGGCGCGAGGAGCAAATATGAGAGTAGTGATCATCGGTGGCGTGGCCGCGGGCATGAGCGCGGCGAGTCAGGCCAGAAGAACACGTCCGGACGCCGAGATCCTGGTTCTGGAGAAGACGCGGGACGTCTCCTACGGCGCCTGCGGACTGCCCTACAAGCTTCCTCCGGACACGGACATGGACGACCTGCTCGTCATCTCCGCGCAGCGCTTTCGCGACGAACGCAACATCGACGTGCGTCTCGGCCACGAGGTCTTGAAAATCGATCCGGGCCGCCGCGAGATCGGCGGTCGCAATGCCGAGGGCGATTTCGTGCTCGGCTACGACAAGCTGATCATCTGCACCGGCGCGCGGGTCTGGGCGCCGCCGATCAAGGGGCTCGACGCCCTCTGGGGGCAGGGCGCCTATCCGCTCAAAACGATCGACGACGGGCGGGCCATCAAGGCGGCCATGGCGGCGCATACGCCCAAGCGCGTGGTAGTGATCGGCGCCGGTTACATCGGGCTGGAAGCGACCGAGAACTTCCAGGAGATGGGTGCCGCGGTGACCGTGGTGGAGGCACTGCCCGAGATCCTGCCCTGGCTGCCAGAGACACTGCGGGCGCGCGTGATCGACGAGGCCAAGGCGCATGGGGTCGAGATGCTGACCGGGACGCGGGTCGAGGCGATCGAGCGAACCGACTCGGGCATCCTGGTCGAGACCTCCGCCGCGACGCTTGAGGCCGATCTTGTGCTGGTCGCGACCGGCGT
>JBGSKP010000492.1:0-3075 GCA_041741175.1 Thiocapsa sp.
CCGCGCCTCCTCCAGCATGCGCCGGCTGCTGTCGATGCCGACCACGCGGCCATGCGGCTTGACCAGGCCGACCATGCGGCGGGCATCATCGCCGAGTCCGCAGCCGACCTCCAAGACCGTCAGACCTGAGCTCAGGTCGGGCAGCGCATAACTGCTTGTTTTGTAGATCCTGAAGTAAGGCAGCGTATCGAGGAGGTCCAGGCACTGGGTATAAACCGTTTCACACGCGCTGGCATCGACACTGGGAAAGCCGGTTGCAAGGTAGTCGTCTGACATCGGCGATTCAGGTGTTGGCTTGGCGCATGACCGGGAGCGCCTATGATCCCGCAAGATCATCTCAGCGCGTCCATGCCGGCTCCAAAATTGATACGAAACCCGACCCCGTCCACGACTAGGGCAGGCACCGATTTGACTTCCGAATGCCTCCGCCTCCTCCATGCGTGAACGATCCGATCACAGAGCACGCCGATGTTCTCCGACCGGCGTCAAGCAACCAAGCGCTTTGGGAGCCTACCGCGCCCTCTTCAGACGTGAACCCCGTGCCGAAACCGTGAAGGACATCAGGGACTGTCTGCAAACAGGCCGACAGAATTGTCCGATACTGTCAGGCATCAAAGGGACGGAATTGATCCAGCGGGTTCAGCGCTACGCCAAGGCTCATAGGTTCGCCTGCCACGTGGACCAGAAGCGCGGCAAAGGGAGCCACGTGACGCTTTATCTCGGCAAGCGACTGAGGTGATTACCGAGAACGCATCTACCTGTTTGTAGAGGCGAATTCATTCGCCCCTACAGTCCCAACAGCTCTTCCGGGCATGCGGAGTCGGGATGGCGATTCACGGAAATCGCCTAACCATCGTTCGCAACCCCAAGGATGAGCTGAAGACCGGCACCCTGCGGCACCCTGCATGCAATGATCAGGCAGCTTGGCTAGAACCTCGGCGATCTGTGAGCGGAACACCCGATGCAATTCATCTATCCAGCACCCCTGACGCCCGACCCCACCGGTGGCTTCGTGGTGACCGTTCGCGACTGGCCGGAGGCCATCAACCAGGGCGACGCCTGGTCGATCCCCGTCACGCCAGCACAGCAGCAACGCTGGAGCGGGCCTTGCTCGCCGTGGGGCGACGTCTGGCGATCGAGGTCGAGAAGGCTCCGTGGGACCAATGGGAGAGAGGGGGTGAAAAAACCTCGGAGTCTGGGCGCGGGGCCCGGGGAGCGGTAAAACGCAAGTAGCGGGGATGGACCTTGAGGTGTCCCCACGAATTCATCACCCGACGGCACCATCGGCGAGCAGGCCGTCACGGTCGCTCGCAACGCATTGGTCTGGTGGCACGATGGTCGGGATCAGCTCATCGAGCACATGACGGGTACTGCCGAGGACGAGCAGTAGACGCGCGAGGGGACATTCATGGACGGACCAGGTTCAATCGGAAGTGTCCGGGAAATCCGCGCTCCGCGCTCACCCAATTCCCTCACCGGAAAACGACGCTAGTCGGCAACCGCCTCGAACGACATACCGCTTAAGATAAATCCCAACGAGCGGGCGTCGGTCCCAGTATATCGGGAACTCAAGAGCGGAATAGTAAACGTCAGGCGGGTGAAGCTGCCCGAACCTGTCCGCGTTACCCAGCTTACGGTTCCGCCACCGGAACGGATAACTTCATCGGAAAGGCGCAATGTCTGTTCGACGCCATCGACTGCAATCCGAAGCTGACTCAAATCTCGCCGGCCATAGAGACGCCCTTCAAAACGATACAAAGACTGCGGTTTCAACGGAACCTCGAGCGTAGCCGCCCCCGATGACCAGCGGTAAGGTATGCGCTTGTCGTTCCACTCGCATTCGTACCATCCGGACCCTGGCATAGGATCAGACAGTGCCAAGTCTACGCGGGGCCCATCTATCCGATACTGTCCAGCGCGCACCTGGCGATCGATCACCATGTTCGGATCTATCGGGCTTCGGCGCTCGTTGAAAATCGTTCTGGCAGAGTTGTAGAGCTCAATGTCAAGCTTGTTGATCTCGCGCAGAATATCCATGTCCTCGGGCGAGATGACAGTATCCTGTTCAATCGGTGCCGTGTTCATCGATAAAGCCACTGTCGGCGGATGGAGGTGGAATAGGTCAGCGAGCATCAGAACCGCAATGTCGAAAGCCTCCACTAGTCCAATAAAGGCCATGTCGTGCAATCGAGCTTGTGCTAGAGCCAAATCCGGTCCTGGCTCGTTCGATCCGTAATCCATATGGCTGCCTGACGCTATGAATGCCTTGGCAAACTCCATGGTTTCATCCAGAGAACTACGGGCGGATAGAAGCGCTGTCTGTGTGTTCGCGCAAGCATTCCGCACCTCCATCATTTGTAGCATGTCCGAAAGGGAGCGTCCTTTACACTGGGCGTGCAGCGGATGGAAGGTCGGATCGCGGGAAAGGTGTTTTAGCACCGAAATGGTCCGAGAGATTGGTTCGCGCATGAACGTCATTACGTTGACGTCGCCTGGCAGAAAATCCCGAAGGCACCACGGAAAGTGACCCTGCAGCAATCGAATCTGCTTCCGCTGCTCAGGCGTCAGGTCGACCAGCTGCTCCCAAGCTTCCGGCGCAACCGCTGACGCAGGGTATTGGTTCCGAAGATAGGTCCTCAAAGTCACGCCTGCTGTCTTCGGAATGTGCAAAAAAAACAGCGGAGGGCGTTTGGCTGAGTCTTGAAACAGGTATGTCGGTTCTTTACGCACAGGATTCTCTCGATTCAGCGCCTCGCGAATGTCTCGACAGGATACCGACAAAATTCCCGTGCTAGCTGGCCGCCTTAGCGGCATCCGCATGACAGTCCGGAATCGGGGCGAGAGGCCCCGACTCCTTGACGACTGATCTCAGGTCGCCAGGATCGCACGCATCTCGGCGGCGTACTGGTCGGCGTTCAGACCCAGCAACAGGTGCAGGACGCCGCCTCCGATCGGCATGACCCCTTGCACGCCGGCCGCATCCAGAGCGCGCTCGTCGAGTTTGGCGGTATCGGCGACGGTGACGCGCACGCGGGTCTCGGCACAGGCTTCGGCCAGGGTGACATTGGCGGCGCC